>CAZAJU010000057.1:0-13341 GCA_964485455.1 uncultured Tissierella sp. | reverse complement strand
GTTAGACCTATCTTTTTTTATTTTGTTACTTTGTATATCCTGTTCCACCACTCATGTTTTGTTGAGCTATTTCAACTAATCTCTTAGTCATATAACCACCAACATATCCATTTTGTCTTGAAGGAAGATTTCCTTTATCTAAAGCATCGTAATTAGCCATACCTAATTCAGAAGCAATCTCAAGTTTCATTTGGTCTAAAGCTTGACGTGCTGCAGGAACTACTATTTTATTACTATTGTTATTATTTGTTGTCATGATTATTTTCTCCTTTCAAATTAAGTTATTTGGTTTGTCTAGTAGTATTATGTGTAATAGTTTCTTAAATAATCATGTAAAAAAATGAATATATATATGGGATTTCTAGAAGAGGAAAAAATAGCTAAAATCACACATTTAATCCTTTAATCATAGTATGTATAACGAGGCTTAGTTATATCCAGCTTCGTTTAATAAATTTAAATATACTTTAAGGAGGATACTATGAGTGATAGTTACCAAATTCAAGAAAAATTAGAATTAGCTAGAGCCTATATAATTATTCAGGAATTAAACCAGATATATAATCAAAGAGAAGCTTTAAAGAGAGGAACATTGTTTCCTGAACTATATAAACCTTATGAAATGAATTCAGATGTTTTTGGAGGTGCATATTATGAATAGTGTACAGATGGAAGCTTTAATTCACCTTATGGAATTTGAATTTGCACTAACAGAAACAGCTCTTTATTTAAACACCCATCCAAATGATGAAAGAGCTTTGAGAATTCATAATAGTAATTCAGCTCATTATTTAATTCTCAAGGAAGATTATGAGATGCGATATGGTCTCCTTACTAATCAAGGTATAAGTGGATATCCATGGAACTATGTCGATGAACCTTGGCCATGGGATATTGACTTTATCAAAATTTAAGGAGGATTATTATGTGGATATATGAAAAGAAATTACAATACCCAGTAAGGGTAGATACTACAAATCCTACTCTGGCTGCCATGATAATAGAGCAATTTGGAGGAGCAGATGGAGAGCTTTCTGCAGGTATAAGATATCTTAGCCAAAGATGGACCATGCCTGACAAGCGTGTAGTTGCAACACTTAATGATATAGGTACAGAAGAATTAGCTCATTGGGAGATGATAGGTACTTTGGTATATAAACTTACTAAAAATGCAACTTTAGACCAAATTAAAGGAACCCCTTTTGAAGGTCATTACGTAAATCATGGTAAGAGTTTATATGCTCATAATGCTGCAGGTTCACCATGGACAGCAACCTATTACAATGCCAAAGATGACCCTGTAGCTGACCTTCATGAGGATATGGCAGCAGAGGAAAAAGCTAGAGCAACTTATGAGTGGTTGATAAATATCAGTGATGACCCTGGAGTAACTGATACTTTAAGATTTCTTAGACAAAGAGAAATCAATCATTTTCAGAGGTTTGGAGAATCACTAATGATAATACAGGGTAAAAATCTGAATGAAAAGTATTATTAAAATTAACCAAATTTATTTAATAGCATAGCAATAGTATAGTATAAAATACATGGAACATAATAATTACAATATTATGTTCCATGTTAATATCTATAATCAATGGGTATAAGAAAATAGATTATAAAATCAAAATTAATATGATAAGCCCTCCTTTTACTCTAAATAATTTCCTAAAAATTCGGAATACTAGAGTAAAAGGAGGGTTTTTATGAGCACAAGACTATTTATAATTGCTATAACACCGGCCATAATAGGTTTGGGTGCTATTTATTTAAGTGATAGGAATGATAGGGAGCCAATGAAGCTTCTTGTATTGACTTTTTTGTTGGGAGCACTTGCAGTGATTCCCTCTATAATTGTGGAAGAATTCTTAGTAAGGATAAATATATTCTCAGGAGTAGTTGGTGCATTTTATAATGCCTTCATAGTTGCAGGATTTACTGAGGAGTACTTCAAAAGATTGATGATTATAAAGGTGCCCTTTAAAACAACTTACTTCAATGAAAAACTGGATGGAATAGTATATGGAGTTTTTTCAGCTTTAGGTTTTGCTACAGTTGAAAATATTATATATGTGGTGTTTACTTACACAAATAATCCATTTGTAGGTCTGTATAGAGGAATATTTTCAGTTCCTGCTCATGCCATATTTGGTATAACCATGGGGTATTATCTTTCCCTATCAAGATTTGACATAGACAAGAATAGAAAAAAGAAAAATATGATAATGTCCCTAGTAGCTCCAATTATTTTTCATGGAATATTTGATTTTATACTTATGGCAAATATTCCAGAGCTTACAATGCTATTTGTACCATATGTAGTTTTTTTATGGTGGCTAAATGAAAGAAAGCTATCGGCCTTTCTATATGATTCAAGAAGTAGAATAAAGAGAAGGCCAAGGGAATAAAGACTTGTAACATTAGAAATACCTCCTTAAGGGAGGGTTTTTATTTTTTTGAACAAATAGTTTGAAAATTGAAATATTTATCAAATAAAGTTATTTTGTACATTTAGCTTCTGTTTTGTTATATAATGAAGTTAAGATGGAGTACACTACTATTAGTGGCAGGCGACCATTAAATTAAATATTTGATGTTTAATTTATAAACCTCATAGTAGTTGTTCTGTGGAGCTAGTACCAAATGAAAGAATGAAATTAAAATAAACTGGAAATGGTGTGAGATTATGCAACAGTTCATGAATATTTTTTCCAACATTAGAATGAGAGATGTAATGGACATACTCATCGTTGCAGCTGTAATATATAAGCTGTATAAGCTTCTTAGGGAAACTAGAGCTGAACAGTTGGCTAAGGGCATAGTAGTTCTTCTTATACTTACAAAAGTAAGTGAATGGATGGAGTTATTTACTATTAACTGGATACTGAATAATGCTATGACAGTAGGAACTCTAGCCCTACTTATAGTTTTTCAACCGGAATTAAGACGTGGCTTGGAATACATAGGAAGAAGCAGACTACTTACTAAATCCTTTGTAGAGATAAGAGGAGAAAGCCTATCTAATGTAGTAGATGAGATAGTTGAAGCCGCTGCATCCCTTTCTAGACAGAAGATAGGGGCTTTAATAGTGATGGAGAGGCAGACTGGACTTAATGAAGTTGTAGAAACAGGAACCAGAATAGATGGTCTAGTATCAAGTGACTTGCTTATAAATATTTTTATACCCAATACACCTCTTCATGATGGAGCCGTAATAATTAAGGATGATAGGATAAAGGCTGCAGCCTGCTTTCTTCCTTTAACGGATAATTCAGGACTTAGCAAGGAGTTGGGAACCAGACATAGAGCTGCACTAGGAATATCTGAAAGATCAGATGCATTAGCTATCATAGTATCTGAGGAGACAGGGGCTATATCCGTAGCTGAAAATGGTACGATTTCAAGATATCTAGATACTAAAACACTTCATCAGATACTTATAGATATGTATAAGCCAAAGTCAAACAATCCAACAATCTTTACGAGATGGAGGCAAAAAGATGAGCAAGAGGAAGAGTGATATAACAGCTAAAATAACCTGCATATTAATTGCCATATTTTTGTGGAGCTTCGTAATGAGTGAAGTGGATCCAATACGGACTACACAGTACAGAAATGTAAATGTAACTCTTAATAATATCTCTGCCCTTGATAGGCAAGGTCTTGTAGTTATGGAACCTCAGCAGGTTACAGTAAATGTAGAGGTTACAGGAAAGAAATCCGATATAGATAAGTTTGCAGCAAACATAGCAAATAATATAAATGCGTATGTTGACCTTAGTGGATATGGTGAAGGACAGGTTAAAGTTCCTGTAATTTCAAGATTGGCAAGTCAGATTAATGGAGTGGCCATAACTGATGTTGAACCTAGGGAGATTCTCTTTACCATTGATAGATTGGTGAAAAAGGAAATACCTTTAAGTTTTAATACTACTGGAGAGCTGCCTGAAAATTATGTTTTAGGGGACTTAAAGAGCAAATCACAATTCATATTAGTAAGCGGACCTAGGACCTGGATAAATGAGGTAAATCAGGTTGTAGCATCAGTGGATTTAAGTAATAGAACAAGTACAACTACTGAGTCTTTTCCAACAATTATAGTGGATGACGAGGGCAAAGAAGTTAGGGGACTAACCAAGGAACCCAATTTAGTTGATATTGAAATTCCAATATTTAGAACAGCTTCGCTACCTATAGAATTGATAACAGTAAATGAGCTTCCCTTAAATTATTCTATAGCAAATATCGATATTAGCCCTAGCTTTATACAGGTTAAAGGAAATGATAGTATTGTAGATCTTAAAAAGATTGATACCAAAGAAATAGACATAAATAACCTTTTTGGTAAATCTGTTCTAGAGGTTGAACTCAATCTTCCGGAAGGTGTGGAGCTCTTAAACCCTGATGAAAAAGTAACTATAATATATAATATTGAAGAATCTGTTTCTAAGACTTTTACCATCCCTGTTAGAGATATGAACATAATAAATCTAGAAAACAATCTGAAAATAGCTCAAAATGATTTAGACCAGTCATTAAGGGTTACCTTGAGGGGATACAGTTCAGTTATTGATGATTTAACTAATGAGGACTTAAATGCAACTATAGATTTGAAAGATGCAGTTGAAGGAGATAATTCAGTAAAAGTGGATATCCAAAGAATTCAAGGGGTTACAGTAGAATCCATGAATCCACAAGAGTTGAATATGAGAATCATTGGTCCTTAAAAATATTTTATAAATTTTAAGTCTAATTGGTCTATTGGTCAATTAGGCTTAAATTTCTCATGAAATTTGTTTTTTTAACTCATAGGAAATCGTTTACAAGAATATCAGGATTGACTAATATAAATAAAAGAGAGCAAAGTTAAATTAGGTATCATTAGCTGCTTTAATTTAAGGAGGTAAATAGTATGTTTAAGCAACTAATTATAAATCCTGGTTCAACATCAACGAAAATAGGGATTTTTCATGACGAGAATATGGTGTTAGAAGTATGTATTAGGCACACTGTAGATGAATTGAATAAATTCAAAAGGATTTATGACCAGCTAGGTTTTAGAAAGGAAATGATTTTAAAGGAACTTCAAAATAGAGAAATAGATTTAAAAACATTGGATTGTATAATTGGAAGAGGCGGCTTATTAAAGCCTGTAAAAAGCGGAACCTACGAGGTCAATAACCTGATGCTTAAACATTTAGAAGAGGAAGCTTTAGGGGAGCATGCGTCTAACCTTGGAGCACTACTATCATACGAAATATCTAAAAATTTAGGAATAAAATCCTATATTGTAGATCCAGTGGTGGTGGATGAGCTAGAGGATGTATCAAGAATATCCGGATTAAAGGAAATTCCTAGAGTTAGTATTTTTCATGCATTAAATCAAAATGCAATAGCAAGAAGGCATGCTAGCTTAAGCAATAAAAAGTACGAGGACATGAATCTTATAGTAGTTCATCTGGGTGGTGGAATATCAGTAGGAGCCCATAGAAAAGGAAGGGTAGTAGATTGTGCAAATGCCTTAAATGGTGATGGGCCATTTTCGCCAGAAAGAACTGGAGCTCTACCTGTTGGAGATCTGATAAAGCTTTGCTATTCAGGAAAATATACCTATGAGGAGATGAATAAGAAGCTAACTGGTAATGGTGGATTAGTTTCATATCTTGGCACAAATGATGCTAGGGAAGTAGAATCAAGGGTTAGAGCTGGAGATGAATATGCAACCCTTATATACTATGCTATGGCATATCAGGTATCTAAGGAGATAGGCGCTATGTCAGTAGTTTTACATGGAGATGTAGATGGAATTCTTCTAACCGGTGGAATTGCCCATGATTCTATATTTACGGGATGGATTAAAGAAATGGTAGGATTCATATCAGAAATATATATTTATGCTGGAGAAGAAGAATTAAGAGCTCTGGCAGAAGGTGGTCTTAGAATACTAAGAAAAGAGGAAGTGGCAAGGATATATAGCTAAGGGAGGAATCTATGTTAGATGACAAGAGAGTCAGGATTGTTTCAGGTCACTATGGCAGTGGTAAGACAGAATTCACTATAAATTATGGGATTAAGCTGGCCAGCTTGGATAAAAAAGTAGTAATAGTAGACTTAGATGTAGTAAATCCCTATTTTCGTAGTAGAGAAAAGGAGAAACTCCTTGAAGAAAATAACGTTAAAGTCATAGGAAGTTCCATAAAAGCAACATCACTTGATATTCCTAGCATCTCAAGTGAAATCTCTAGCTTCTTAAAGAATGAAACTTATGAGATAATCATTGATTTAGGTGGAAATCCGGAGGGTGCTAGAGCCCTAGGCAGGTATTATGAAGACCTTAAAGAAATTGACTATGATTTTTTCTTTGTTTTAAATGCCAATCGACCTGAGACACAAACTGTTGAGTGTGTAATAGATTTTATAGAAAGAATTCAAGATGTAGCTAGGGCAAAAATTACTGGAATAGTAAATAACACTCATCTGTTAAAGAGCACGTCCCTTGACGATATAATGAAGGGATATTACCTTTCAAGGAAGGTGTCTAAATTAACTAGAATTCCAATCATATACAATTCTGGACTTGAACCGGTGTTAAAATCCATTCAGGATAAGTTAGAAGGGGAGTTATTTTCCATGAGAATATATATGAGAGAGGAATGGATGGTATAATTAGTAGGAGGAGGGAAAATATGCCTAATCAAAGGGGAAAAGTTACATTTAACGAAGAGAGGTGTAAGGGCTGTGGACTTTGCGCCTCTGTATGTCCTGTAAAGATTTTAGAGTTAAGACGTGATATTTTAAACAATAAAGGATATCACCCTATAGGAATTATTGACCCAGATAAATGTATTGCCTGTATCAGTTGTGCTTTAATGTGTCCAGATCTAGTTATAAGAGTTGAAAAATTAGAGTAAGGAGGAAGTTATTAGCATGAATAAGGTTCTTATGAAAGGAAATGAGGCAGTAGGAGCAGCTGCTATAGCGGCTGGCTGTAAGTTTTTCTTTGGATACCCAATAACTCCTCAGAATGAAATACCTGAATATATGTCTAGAGAGTTGCCAAAGGTAGGAGGTGTATATGTTCAGGCTGAGTCGGAAGTTGCAGCCATAAATATGGTATATGGAGCTGCAGGCTGTGGGGCCAGAGTTATGACATCATCCTCAGGCCCAGGGATAGCTTTAAAGCAAGAAGGTATATCATATATAGCAGGTGCCGAACTACCGTGTGTTATTGTAAATATGATGAGAGGTGGACCTGGGCTTGGAGGAATTCAACCATCACAGACTGATTATTTTCAAGCTACTAGGGGTGGTGGAAATGGAGATTATAGGCTCTTGGTTCTTGCGCCCTCAAATATTCAGGAGTTGGTAGACTTAATTATAGAAGCATTTGATTTGGCGGATGAATATAGAAATCCTGTAATGATATTAGGAGACGGTATGATAGGTCAGATGATGGAGCCGGTGGAATTTAAGGAGAATAAGAAAAGGGAGTTGCCTAAGAAAGAATGGGCTACTACTGGGACGGGTGGTGTTAGAAAGCCCAATATTATAAACTCTCTATATTTAAATCCAGAGGAATTAGAAAGACATAATGAAGTTCTTCAAGAAAAATATAAGAGAATGAGGGAAAAGGAAGTTAGGGTAGAATCCTATAATTTAGATAGGGCCGATGTAGTTATTTCAGCATATGGGACTACAGCAAGAATCGCTAGAAGTGCCATTGCAAAACTAGAGGGAGAAGGATTTAAAGTTGGTTTAATCAGACCTATAACCTTATATCCTTATCCATATGAGGAATTCAATAAAATTGAGGATGGGTGCAAGGGTGTTTTAACAGTTGAAATGAATGCAGGACAGATGTACGATGATGTAAGGCTTGCATTAAATGGCCGAATACCTAGCTACTTTTATGGAAGAACAGGGGGTATGGTCCCTACTCCAGAGGCAATAGTTGAAAGGGTGAAGGAGATTCTTGGAGGTGAAAAATAATGGCTGTGGAATTTCAAAAGACTAGAGGTTTAACGGACACACCTACCCATTATTGCCCAGGCTGTACTCATGGAATAATCCATAGGATAGTGGCAGAAGCTCTTGAAGAATTAGGAGTATTAGATAAGGCTATAGGAGTTGCACCCGTAGGGTGTTCTGTTCTTGCATATAATTATTTCAATTGCGATATGCATGAGGCAGCTCATGGCAGAGCTCCTGCTGTTGCTACTGGAATAAAAAGGGTTCTTCCGGATAATTTCGTATTTACCTATCAAGGAGATGGAGATTTGGCATCAATAGGTACTGCAGAGATAGTTCATGTTGCCCATAGGGGTGAAAGGATTTCAACTATATTTGTTAACAATGCTATATATGGTATGACGGGAGGGCAGATGGCACCTACTACCCTAGTAGGTCAAAAGACAACTACAACTCCTTATGGAAGGGATGAATCTCTATTTGGTAAGCCCATAAGAATTAGTGAAATGCTGGCTACAATAGATGGGGCTAAATTTGTTGAAAGGGTTTCAGTAAATTCACCTGCAAATGTAAGGAAAGCTAAGAAAGCTATATTTAATTGTTTTAAAGCTCAAATTGAAGGAAAGGGATTTGGAATAGTTGAAGTTTTATCGACCTGCCCTACTAATTGGGGGTATACACCAGTGGAAGCCCTTAGATGGCTTGAAAACAATATGATACCTTATTATCCCCTAGGTAATTATAAGAATTACAAGGAGGGGGAATAAGATGGAAGAAAGGATTATAATCGCTGGTTTTGGGGGGCAAGGGGTTATGGCTATGGGACAGCTATTAACTTACTCAGGAATGTTAGAGGATAAAAATGTTTCATGGTTGCCTTCCTATGGACCGGAGATGAGGGGCGGTACTGCAAACTGCAATGTTATAATTTCATCCCAGCCTATTGGTTCCCCAGTAGTAGTAGAAGCTACTACAGTAATAGTACTTAATAAGCCATCCTTAGATAAGTTCGAATCTGCAGTTATGCCTGGCGGGAGGCTATTTATAAACTCTTCTCTTATAGATAGAAAACCTATTAGGGAAGATATAGATGTTTATTATATACCTGCAAATGAAATTGCAGATGAATTAGGTAGTCTAAAGGTTGCTAATATGGTCATGCTTGGAGCCTATTTGGAGGTTTTTAATGCAGTAAAACTAGAATCCATTTATACTGCATTTTTAAAGGTATTTGGCGAGTCTAAGGCACATTTTCTTCCAGTCAATAATGAAGCTCTTAAAAGAGGAGGAGAAGTAGTAAAAGCTTTGATTTTGTCTTGAAAATCAAAAAGGTTAGGTCATTTCACCTAACCTTTTTAATTCGCCTAAATTAATACTAAACATTATCGAATTGCAACCTGTCTATTTTGAAGCACTTTTAGAGTAAGCTCTATGACTATTTTCTCCTCCAACTTATTGAATAGTTTTTCTTCAAATGGTAGTTCATAGCAATCAGGACTATGTCTTCCAATAAATTCATCGAATTCAAATAAAGATGCTCTTATTAACTCGCAAAATGGTAATTCATTAAAATTTTCAGTTCTGAATTGATTGATTTCAGAAAGATCTCCTGCTAGTAAATCATCTTTTTCTGCAAAGTATTTGTTAGGAAGATCTGATACCTTAAAGTATTCAAACTCAGATACTGCATTTGTTAGTAGAGGAGCAGGTGGTGTTGTAAATGTTATAGGTGTTGAGCATTCAAATGGTACATCAACTGTACAATGGTGAAGCTCACCGCATACACCCTCTCTATTTGAGCAGCCCCTTGTTGAATAATCTATATTTTTTCGAACATAACCTTTGATAAATAGAATGTTTGTTGGCTGAAGAAGTGTACATTGAGTGACTTTCAATCTCTTTTTGACATCCTTTATTTCAAGTGCTGGTTCAGGAAGTTTAATAAATGCATTAACATTAAATCTAACAGTTAACTCTGCTAAAACAACAGGTATTTTCACCACCACGCCACCAATACCTACAGGAGTAATAGGGGTATTTGGGCAAGTGTCCACAGTATTACTATCTACATCAACACAATGGTCGTAGTGTGAGGACTCTTTCACAAAGTTTCCTGCTGCTGCATAGCCCTTAGGGCTATTTTCTCTAACGCTTATATTGCTAATAGTTGTTCCTTCTATTGATTTAATCATATTTAGTTCCTCCAATATATTTTAGTTGATTTTTTTCTGAGTTGTCCATTACCTACTATAATATATTCAATAGAAGAAAAAAGGTGCACCTAAGGTGCACCTATTGTTCAAACAATTCATCTATTAATTCTTTTACGCTTACTATTTTATCTATTCTATATCCATTTTTTCCTATAAAGACTAGCCCTTCATCCACATTGCCTTTAACTGAATTTATTAGAGCCTTGGATATACAATAAGGAGTGGTTACAGGATTACATGGTTGTAAACATCTATAGCACTTAGTAACCTTCTCTCTTTCTTTCATAATCCTCTTCATGAAAGGATTTATTATTGCCTGACCAGGCATACCTACAGGACTTAAAACTATATCTATATCTTCTTCTTTTGCTTGTATATATGCATTCTTAAACTCAACTGAAGCATCGCATTCATGAGTAGCAACAAATCTTGTACCAATTTGAACTCCACTACAACCAAGGTCAATAAATTCCTTTATCTCTTGGGAAGTGTAAATTCCACCTGCAGCAATTACAGGTATCTTCTTGCCACTTTCATCTTCATATGGTTTTAGTACATTTATTACATCCTTAACTATCTGCTTTAAATCAGGAAGTTCACCTTTTAAATCATCTAGTGAAAAACCTAGGTGTCCACCTGCCATAGGACCTTCTACTATGACTAAATCAGGTAAATAATCATATCTCTTCTTCCACAGCTTGGTAATCACCGCAGCAGCTTTCCCTGACGAAACTATTGGCGCTATTTTAGTTTCGCTTCCTTTAACTAAAGAAGGTAATTCATTAGGTAAACCTGCTCCAGAAATTATCAAGTCGATTTTTTCTTTAACAGCAACTGCAACCATTTCCTTATAGTTGTTCATCGCCACCATAAGATTTACACCTAATATTCCATTTGGACTTAATTCTCTAGCACGCCTAATTTCCTTAGCTAGTGCCCTCTCATTTGCTCCATCACAATTTCTTTCGAAGTCCTCTTCTCTATAGCCTATCTGAACTCCTGAAATAACTCCTATTCCGCCATAGTTTGCAACAGCAGATGCAAGATTTGACAAGGATACTCCTACTCCCATCCCCCCTTGAATTAAAGGGAACTTTGTTATCTTTTGACCTATTTTAAGTTGTGGAAAATTCATTTATTCACCTCTCCCTGCCTTTTCAATTGCAAACATAAACTCACCTTCAGCTGCTATTTCATCACCTACATAGGCAATTCCTTGACCTATACCAATAGAGCCTCTAAGCTTTGTTATTTCGACTTCCATTCTCAATGTATCTCCAGGCTTTACAACTCTTTTGAATCTAAATTTGTTTATTCCAGCAAAAAAAGGGATTCTTCCTCTAAGTTCTTCCTTTGAAAGAAGAATTACAGAACCAACCTGTGCCATAGTTTCAATTAGAATGACTCCTGGAAATACAGGGTTTCCTGGAAAGTGTCCTTGGAAAAAGTATTCATTCATGGTTACATTTTTGTAGCCTATTCCCTTAACACCATCTTCCAAAATTTCTACTTTGTCTACGAACAGAAATGGGTTCCTATGAGGGATAATATCCATTATTTCCTCAATATTTACTATTGTATTCACCTTTGCACCTTCTTATACTATTTTTAATCGAAACTTATGATTGAAATAAGATTGATTATTTTTCTAAAATATAATATACTTAATCATAAAGTTTTTGATTATTATATACAATAATAATTGAAAGCTAACTATTTTGCAATTAAAAATTGAATTTTAAACAAAGGAATAGTAAAATAAAAATGAGTGGAGGTGAAAATTTGGAAAGAATTTCGGTAGGTATATCTGGGATAGGAAGCTATGTTCCTGAAAAGATTCTAACTAATTTTGATTTGTCACAGATGGTAGACACAAACAATGAATGGATCGTTGAAAGAACGGGCATTGAGCAAAGAAGAATTGCAGATAAGTCCCAGGCAGCATCTGATTTAGCTACTATAGCTGCAAAAAGAGCTTTAGAGGACGCTAAAACAAAAGCTGAAGATATTGATTTGATAATTGTTGCTACGGCTACTCCTGACCATGCATTTCCATCTACTGCTTGTATAGTACAAAAGAATATAGGTGCTACAAAAGCAGTGGCATTTGATATGAGTGCTGCTTGTTCAGGCTTTATTTATGCTATAATCACTGGAGCTAACTTTATATCCACAGGGGTATATAAGAAGGTATTGGTTATAGGTTCTGAGGTATTGTCTTCAATACTAAATTGGGAAGATAGAAATACCTGTGTTTTGTTTGGAGATGGAGCAGGAGCAGTAGTATTAGAAAGTTGTGAAGAAGGCTTTGGTATTATGTCCTATGACTTAGGATCCGATGGAAACAATGGGGATGTTCTTACAGTTCCGGCTGGAGGTTCAAGACTACCGGCTACTATAGATACTATTGATAAAAGACTCCATGGTATTCAGATGGATGGCAAAGAGGTATTTAAGTTTGCTGTAAGAATCATGGAAAAGACCTCACTAAACTCATTGAAAAAAGCTGGACTTGAATTAGAGGATTTGGATTTTTTAGTACCACACCAGGCAAACATTAGAATTATAGATGCAGCCCTTAAAAAGTTAAATCTTAGCAAGGAAAAGACATATACAAATTTAAACAAATATGGAAACATGTCTGCGGCATCCGTCCCTGTAGCACTTGATGAAGCTGTTAAGGAAAAGAAAATCAAAAAAGGCGATAATGTAATCATGGTAGCCTTTGGAGGTGGATTAACTTGGGGATCTTTAGTTCTTAAATGGAGTAGGGAGGAAATGAATGATTAATCGGGTAACCCAATTACTAAATATTGAATATCCCATAATTCAGGGGGGGATGGCCTGGGTAGCAACCTATGAGCTTGCATCAGCTGTGTCTGAAGCAGGAGGCTTAGGAATCATTGCAGCAGGCAACCGTTCTGGAGAGTACTTAAGGGAACAAATCAAAAAGTTAAGAGAAAAAACGGATAAACCATTTGGAGTTAATATCATGTTAATGTCACCAAATGCTGAGGATATTGTAGATATTGTATGTGACGAAAGGGTTCCTGTTGTAACTACAGGTGCAGGAAATCCAGGGAAATATATTGAGCGCTTTAAGTCATTAGGCATAAAAGTCATACCTGTAGTACCTACTGTATCTTTAGCACAGAGATTG
>CAZAJU010000056.1:0-13671 GCA_964485455.1 uncultured Tissierella sp. | reverse complement strand
TTTTTCTCTCTATTAAATCTAGTGCCTCAATACCGTCTTTAGCTATGCCAATTACCTCAAATTCCTCATGTGCAGAAATGAATTGTGCAATTATTTGGCAAAAATCTTTATTGTCGTCTACAATCGCCACGCTTATTTTTTCCATCATAATCCCCCCTGGATTTATTTTATATTCATCTTAACACATATATATTCTAGATGTAGACAAAAACTCCTTCTTTTTTGTTAAAATATTTTAATATTTATTTTATCTTCAATAAGATACATTAAATATCGATAAGCTTCAAGGCTTATCGATATTTTGCAACATCCATTCTATATATAGTCCGTAACCTTTTGTAGGATCATTTACGAAGACATGAGTTACTGCTCCGATTATTTTTCCATTTTGTATTATAGGACTACCACTCATTCCTTGAACTATACCTCCAGTTTCTTTTAGGAGTCTATCATCTACTACTTTTATTATCATGCTCTTAGGATTTGGAGTGTTTTGTGTTTCTGCCTTTTGTATCTCTATTTCATATTTTTCAATCCTATTGTTTTGTAAAGTTGTCAATATATATGCTTTTCCTATTTCTACCTCTTCTTTAAAACCTATTGGCATTTCTTCATTATTATTAAATACTTCAGATGCATCATTTAAATTTCCGTAAATACCAAATTCAGTATTGTTATGAATTTCACCTAGAATATCCTCTGTTTTGTAAAAAACACCTTTTATCTCTCCAGGAGTACCTTTTTTACCCTGTTCGATATCTGAGACCTCTGCCTTCATGATTAAACCTTTTTCAACCGTTAGAAGTTCACCAGTATCTGCATCTGTTATACCATGACCTAAAGCTCCAAAGGAATTGGTATCTTCATGATAATAAGTCATTGTTCCAATGCCTGAAGTCTTATCTCTTACCCATATGCCAAGTCTAAAAGCATTATCTTGCAAACATTGTATTGGTTTTGCTTTTGTAGTAAATTCAGCCTTGTTTCTTAATACCTTCAATTCAATCTCTGTATCTTTAAGGCTATTTAATATTTTTACAACTTGTTCAGAACTTACAATTTTCTCTTTATTTATTTCCAGTATACTATCTCCTACTTTTAATCCTGCTTCTCTAGCAGGACTATTTCTACTTCCATTCATTGCTATTACATCAGTAACAGCTACTACAAGTACTCCTCTTGTATTCATCCTTACACCTATTGCATTTCCTCCCGGAAATAGCATTGGTCTATCTACTACGTCCACTGTATAGTTTTTAACTGGTATTAAACCTAAAAGCTTTACTTGTAAATTTGTATTACCTTCATCTATTCCACTAAGGGTTAGTGATTTACTAAGATTATTATTACCTTCATTATATATTGGATTGACAATGGCTGACTCTCCCTCAACTGAGAAGGGAAAGTATATGGTCATATTTTTATTTTCGCCCTTTATAATTTTTATACTTGAAGGGTAAAATAATATTTGACTTAGTTGCATAGTCATTGCCATTATAAAAAATATGCTTAATAAAAGAAAGAATTTTCTCTTATGTTTAAATCTCCACAAATACATCACTCTCCTTTAATTTTTTGACATTCACCTCCAATTTAATTTTTTGTTCATTTATAATTTGGTTCTTTTTTAGTCCATTTATTCTACTCAAATATTAATCAAATTGTTAGTTAAATCTAAAAAGGTAATTTTCCAAAAAATTTAAAAAAAAAATAAAGGCTGTCGCCCTTATTTTTTAATTATATAGTTTTTACTTTTTTAGACATATCAAGCATCTCTCTAGCATGTTTTAGAGTTGTCTCTGTTACATCTACTCCTCCAAGAAGCCTTGCCATTTCGACTACTCTTCTTTCATCAGAAAGTTTTTCTATCTTTGTTATAGCCTTTTTATTATCTACGTCCTTCGAAATTACAAAGTGACTATCTGCAAGAGCTGCAATTTGAGGGAGATGTGATATAGAAATGACTTGATGATTTTTAGATATTTTACTAATCTTCTCACCGACAATCTGTGCTGTTCTACCACTTATACCAGTATCTATTTCATCAAATATAAGGGTTGGCATGTGATCATTATCGGCTATAATGCTTTTAAAAGCAAGCATTATTCTAGACATTTCTCCACCTGACACAATACGTGATAAAGGCTTTAAATCTTCACCTGGATTAGTGGATATAAGAAACTCTATATTATCCATTCCATTTGAAGAACATTCCTTTTTATCCTGAAATTGGACCTTAAACACTATATTATCCATATTCAATTCCATTAACTCTTTCGAAAGCTTTTCTTCTAGTAAAACTCCAATCTTCTTTCGCTTGTTTGATAAACTCGAGGAGTCCTCAATAAGAATTTTTTCTAACCTTTCTATCTCTCTATTGATTTTATCAATTTCTTTCTCATAGTTAATCAGCTTATCATATTGTTCTGAAATTTTATCCCTATATTCATGAATAGACTTTATTGTAGAACCGTATTTCTTTTTCAACTTATTTACTAAATCCAATCTTTCTTCAAGAAAGTTTAACCTTTCTTCATCTATGTCTAGCTTATCTAAATAGCTAGTCAATTCTCTATAGATATCATATAATTCAAATCTAGCTTCTGACATCCTGGTTAAATATGGGTTTAACTCTTTATCAAAAATACTTATTCCATTCAATATATGAACTGCCTTGTCCACCATTTGAAGTATAGATGAAGATTCATAATCCGAAATACTAAGTATTTCAATGGTTTCACTAAGACTATTGATTATATGCTTCATATTTGAAAACTTATTAAACTCATTCTCAATATCATCATCATCTGAAATACTAAGATTAGCGTCATTGATTTCATCTATCTGAAATTTGAGCAAATCTATTTCTCTTTCCCTTTCATAAGATGAAGAATTCATATCTTTAAGCATATTTTTCTCATTTTTATAGAGGTCATAAGTTTCAGAAATCTTACGTAAAAGATTTTTATGTTCTTTATCCCCAAAACTATCTATTAAAATTTGATGATTAGAAATATTCAATAAAGACTGATGTTCATGCTGCCCAAATATGTCCACTAGTTTCTCTGTTATATTTGATAATACATTTATAGTAACTGGTCTACCGTTAATTCTTGAAATACTAGGATAACTACGGGATATCTCCTTAGTAATTATTAGAATATCCTCCGCTTCTAAACCTAGTTCATTTATAGTCCTCTTCAAGTCCTCATTTATAAAGAAAAGTGCCTCAACAATGGTTTTATCTGCTCCTGTTTTAATAAGGTCCTTACTGCTCCTGCCTCCTAGAACTATTCCTAAGGCATCGATTATTATGGATTTACCAGAGCCAGTTTCTCCTGTTAGCAGATTTAACCCATTAGTAAATTCGATTTTTAAATCATCTATTATAGCAAAATTCTTAATGCTTAATTCTTTAAGCATAAAATTCCCCCATTTCAGCATCATTTCAGATTATTATGCGCATCCTCTATTACATTCTGAATTACAACTTCATCAACAGGCTCGCCACTCTTTTTGAACCTTGCTAGAAATTCTATATTTCCTGTGGCTCCAGTAACAGGAGAATAGGTCAATGAATCAGCGATTAAGCCAATTTCTTTGGCAAATTCAATAGTATTCTTAAGGACCTCCATATGAGTAGATTTTTCTCTTACTATACCTTTCTTGCCAACCTTTTCTCTTCCCGCTTCAAACTGAGGCTTAATAAGAGCAGCTATTTCTCCTTCATCCTTTAAAAGCTCCTTTGCTACAGGTAGTACCAATTTAAGTGATATAAAAGATACATCTATAGAGATAAAGTCAACTTGTTCTCCAATGTCTTCTAATTTTACGTTTCGAACATTAGTTCTTTCCATGACTACTACCCTATTATCATTTCTTAGCTTCCAATCTAGCTGATTATAACCTACATCTACTGCAAACACTTTAGTAGCTCCATTTCTAAGCATACAGTCTGTAAATCCTCCCGTAGAAGCACCTATATCCATAGCAACTTTATCTTTTAACTCAAGATTAAAAACCTCTATAGCCTTCTCTAACTTTAAGCCGCCTCTACTTACATATATTAAAGGATTACTCTTAACGATTATTTCCTCATCTTCGGAAATAAGATCCCCAGGTTTTTGTACCTTTTGGGTTCCTATAAAAACTACTCCTTCCATAATTAAGCGTTTTCCTTTTTCTCTAGAATCTGCAAGTCCTTTTTCAAATAATAAAATATCTGCTCTCTTCTTACCCATAACAGCTCTCCTCGTTATACATTGCGATTAATTAAGTAATTAGTTAATTCTTTAAAAAAGGAAGTATCCCTATTTTTAAGAGTATCAAGGGCATTTATAGCATTATTACTTAATTCTAGTACTTTATTTTCCGCTTCTTCAATACTATGAAACCTTAAATACGTAAACTTATTTATATACTCATCCTGTAATTCATCTAGTAAATCATCCTGGATTTGATAAGCAAGGCCTAAATATAATCCAAAGTCTCTAAGTGCCTTAATTTCATCTGTTTCAGCTCCACCTATAATAGCCCCTGAGACTATGCTTGCTTGAATCAAGGCAGCAGTTTTTGATCTGTACATATAGAATAATTTCTCTTCATCCATATTATTAAAAGAGCTCATAAGGTCCATGATTTGTCCACCTATCATACCATTTGTACCTGAATATGCACCAATCTCCTTCATAGCCCTTATATTTCTCCTATATGAATCCTCAGTCTTAGAATTCTTATATATATAATCAGACATGGTTTCAAAGGCAAGGTTTAACAATCCATCTCCTGCAAGAACTGCCATTGCCTCACCAAATACCTTATGATTAGTAGGCTTTCCCCTTCTAAAATCATCATTGTCCATACAAGGAAGGTCATCATGGATCAAGGAATATGTATGGATCATTTCAATTGCTAAGGCAAAGGGTAGCACTTTAAATAAATCATCATCGAACATAAGAAAGCACTTTAAAGTCATTATTGGTCTTAGTCTTTTTCCTCCTGTGAATAGACTATATTCCATAGCATCAAATATACATTCATTGAAGTCATCTCTTTTCTTCATGGCTTCCTTAAGATAGTAATCTATGACCTTACTCTGGCTTTCCAGTTCATTAATAATATTCATCTTCATCCTCCCTAATAAAGTCTATTTCCTTTAGACTATCCTTATCCTCGCCTAATATTATTTTTACCTCACCTTCGGTCTTTTTCAATATATCGCTTAAATAGTTATGTAATTCCATTCCTAGTTTAAACTTTTGGACTGAATCCTTAAGAGTACATTCTTCGTCTTCTAAATCCACTAATATATCCTCAAGCTTTGCTAAAGCTTCTTCATATGTTAATTTATTGATTTCCATCTAATATACCTCCCTTTTCGATTTGGAGTATTAAGGTCTTTACCTCTCCATCCTTGAGTATAATCCTTATTTCATCATCAATGTTCAAATCATCTATAGTCTTTATAGCTTTTCCGTCCCTATTTACTAATATACCATAACCCTTATCTAAGGATAATACAGGATTTAATAAACTTAGCTTGTTTTCAAGAAGAGAAAAATTTCTATACTCCTTATTCAACTTAAGATTAATAAAACTAGTAAGCCTCCTATATAGAATATCTACTTCTTGGTTCTTCTCTCTTAACTTTAGCAGAGGATTATTGTATTTCAATCCTCTTTCATACATGGTTAAATTCGATTTAATATCTCCTAATCGATTGATGATATAATTTGTTAGATAATTATATTTATTATTTAAGTCTTCATAAAGATATGCCATATCAGGAACAGCTAATTCAGCAGCTGCTGATGGAGTAGGCGCCCTTAAATCTGCAACAAAATCAGCAATTGTAAAGTCTGTTTCATGACCTACTGCAGATATAATAGGAGTTTTTAGATTGAATATACATCTTGCAAGTTCTTCATCATTGAAGGCAAATAACTCTTCTATCGATCCTCCTCCACGACCTGTAATAATAAGGTCTATATCATCAAGATTATCCAAGTATTCTAAACCTCTAATTATTTCAGCTGGGGCATCTGGACCTTGAACTAGGGAAGGATAAATAAGTATTTTACAAGGTGGATATCTTCTCCTAATGATGCTAATTATATCCCTTATGGCAGCACCTGTAGAAGATGTAACTACACCGATTTTTTTAGGCATAGAAGGAATTGCCTTTTTATGTACTTCATCAAACAAACCTTCCTTTTGAAGTTTAGTCTTCAATAGTTCATAGGCTTTATAGAGATCTCCAATGCCTTTTTCTTCTATTTTTCTTATGTATAGTTGATAATCTCCATCTCTTTCAAATACGGAGATATATCCTGTTGCAACTACTTTCATTCCTTCCTCTAAATTCACAAGAAGCTTTTCATTATCTGATTTAAACATAATACATTTGATTCTGCTCTTATCATCCTTTAGGGAGAAATACATATGACCGCTATAATGATGCTTAAAGTTGGATATTTCTCCTTCTACCTGAATATTTGAAAGTAACATATCCGTAGTTAATACTCGCTTTATATAAGAATTAACCTCATTTACTTTAAATGGCTTCATGATATCACCACCTATGTCCATTTTTTTTACTGCCTAGATAGGCTATACCTACTCCATTGTCTGTTGCCAATTCCCTTGAGGGATATATATAGTTTAAATCTCCTTTATTAAGATATTCTCTTATATAAGAATTAGCAGAAACTCCACCAGTAATTAATATATCCTTTATTTCATATTCTCTAACAGCATTTTGAATTAAACTTTCTATAATCCTTCCAATGGTGTGAAACAGAGTAATGATAACATCTTCCTTTTTGTATATACCTTGATCCAACAGTTTAGTAAAATAGTTTTCTAATCCAGATACATTGGACCAAATTCCATCCTTTATGCTAATAGGAACCTTTATATCTAAAGGTCTTCCTCCTGCTGAAATTCTTTCCATACTAGCTCCACATGGAAAAGAGACCCCCAAATGAACTCCTATACGGTCTATAAGTTGACCAAAATTTAGATCTAAAGTACCCCCTATATGCTCTATATCAAGATTTTCTTTTCTATTTTCAACTAATAAGAGTTCAGTTGTGCCTCCTGATATATGAAGGGATAAAAATCGTTCTGAAATGCTATTCCCCTTCATAAGAGCAGCTCCTATATGACCTTCTTGGTGACTAAACTCTTTATATCCTGTTTTAAGTACTTTTGAAAGAATAAATGCCTGGTTTTTTCCAACGATAAAAACAGGCATGTAAGAACTACTATTATTTCTTGGCTTTGAAGACACAGAAATAGTGTCAATTAAACTTAAATCAACACTATCGGAAAGCAAGCTTATGAGATGTGGCATATTATTTAAATGTTGAAATACTGCTTCTTGCTGTCTTAATCCCTGCCCTTCTACCTTAAGTACATTTCTCAAGTTTAGAATAATATTTTGATTTTCATCAACAATTCCTACGGAGGTTGTATAAGCACTTGTATCTATACCTAGAAATAGCTTACTCATCTTTACCCAATTTCCTTACATATCCACCTAAAACTCCGTTAACAAATTTGAAGCTATCCTCCTTACTATATCTTTTCACGATTTCAACAGCTTCATTAATGGCTACTTGTATAGGGATATCATTTCTAAACATAATCTCATAGATAGCTACTCGTAATGCAGCTAAATCGACTTTAGCTAGTCTATGGATGCTCCACCCTTCAAGATTATCTATTATGTTATTATCAATTTCTTCTAAATTATTTTTAATACTCTCATATGATTCCTTAATATATTTAATTTCATTTTCATCATATTCAAAGTTATTTAAAAATACATCCAATGCCTCATTGGAATAATCATTCGTACTATCCATCTGAAACATCAATTTTACAGCACCTTCTCTGGCTTGTTTCCTACCCATACTTTCCTCCTAAGGGACTTTCCCTATTAGTTTAACTACTGCTTAAATTACCCCCTTAAAAAGAGGGTAATTATTTGACTTTAGGCTCAGCTTCAACCTTTTGCTCCTTAGGTACGCTTACGCCTTGTATATTCACATTTACATTAACAACGTCAAGTCCTGTCATAGTCTCTACTGCTTTCTTAACATTCTCCTGAACAGATTCAGCAAGAGTTGCAATATTTGAGCCATATTCAACTACTAAAAAAACATCAACTGAAGCTTCCTTATTACCGACTTCTACCTTTACACCTTTAGACATATTCTTCATTCCTAAAAGCTCAGTTATTCCTCCGGTAATTCCACCGCTCATTCCTACGACACCTTTGATCTCTGTTGCAGCAACTCCTGCAATAACCGCTACTACATCATTGGAAATTCTTATACTACCTTTATCAGTAATATCATTATTCATATCTTCGGCCATATAAAACACCTCCACTTTATACCTCATTATACCAAAGGAAGTCCTTGTTTACAACAATCTATTGCTTTTTCATTATTTTAATACTATCTCCACTAAAGGATGTTTCGGACTTTACAATATCCAAAATCTTTACTACATCTTGCTCACTAAGCTCATTCGCTGATACTACAACCTTAATATCCTCTTCAGTTAAAAATACTAAAGCATCGTCAAATCCCTTGGATTTAATTAAGCCCTCAACCTGTAGTTCCTTTTCAGAGATGCTGCCTATTTTAATTATTTCCTCCTGAGCCTTAGTTCTTATTTCACTAGTTGTTTTTTCATTCTCTACAATTTCATCAAGTTTGTCAATAGCTCCTGCCCTTAATTTATCCCTAGATAATCTATATTCAACAAAATAATTCCTCGAGCTTGTATTTTCTTTATTCATAACTTCTGACAACTCATCATTGCTAGAGGATACTACTTGGGCAACACCATCATTAGATTCTTTAGAATCAACAATATCTATATACTCCCCCTCTTTGGTCTCTATATACTCTTGGCCCATATTTGCCATTTGAGATACCTCATGGTTTTGGTAATCATCAGATGCCTTTAACAATGCTTGTTGAGTCAACTGATAATTTAAATATCCTGTAAATACCAATAAAATCAACAACATTCCTATAATTGCAGGCCTTTTAACTTTAAACATAATACCCCTCCTATTTACTAGAATATACTTGGACCTTATTGCTACTAATACCTAAAACCGTTTTAACTGCATCATAGAGCATCTCTAATACCTTTATATCCTCTGCCCCCTCTGCAACTACAATAACTCCCTTGACTGCTGGATTAATCTCTTTAAGTACAACCATAGAATCATTGCTGTTGCTAGTAATAACCTGTACATTGGTATCTTCTCTATTCACCTCTCTAGTACCACCTTGGGCATCAACTTCTTTTGTGGTCTCAATAGTTCTTGTTGTATTGGAAGCAGGGACACTTTCAATGCTTTCTTCCAATGTAATCATTACGCTTACCTCCCCAACCCCATCCAGCTTTTCTAGTATAGATGCAAGTCTAGCTTCCAAATATTTGCTGTAATCCCCTTCTAAATTGATCTCTTCTGTAATTTGTTTTGAAGGTATTTCTGGATTTTTACTATCCTTGAATACACTCATTCCAATTAACACTATGACTGATAGGAGTAGAATTATGAATAAATTATTGATAAACTTCTTATCACTCAGTTCTTCCATGTGTTTTTTTATCTTATTAATTAGTTCCTCCATGACTTTCCTCCTTGTTACTTAAATAGATATTTATATTATCCTTCTCTAGCTGGGTCATAGTACTTATAATGCCCTTTATATCATCATCCTCGTAGGATGTTAAAACAGATGAATCATCATTTAATTTAATATCCTCTACCTTTATATCTCCTCTTAGCTTTTTATTTTCCAATACTATATCTATACCTTCTAAGGTTAGAACTCTCTCCTTGTGAGGACTGGTCTTGAAATCAATAGAATCAACATTATGCTCCGAATTTTCCTCAATTAGATCCGTAAGTTCCTTATTAAGACTCTTTAGATATAAATTTGCAATCTGTCCATCTCGTATTTCTTCCATATTTTCTAGGGATATATCCTTTTCTGAAAAAGCCTCCACCTCTCCATCTATATCTAAATTTACCTCTTTAAGCTTTATAAGAGGACTTATTACAGTAAATATGACTAATATTCCAATAATAAAATTTACATACCTTCTCATATTTCCCTTTGGCATTATAATATCTATTAAGGATATAATCATAAAAAGGGTTACTAGCTCTTTTAACCAATTGGTTATAAATTCTGTAAAAATATTTATCACCTACCTTAGCATCATTAGACTATTCCCTGTATCCACAATTATAGTTATGGTAATGAAAAACATTATGGATACAGATACTACACTGATCAAAATAAGTAACAAGGTCTTACTAATATCTGTAAAGAAGTTGGAAATGTTTGAAGATACTATTGGCTCAACAACTGCACCAATTACCTTATAAATAAATAGAAGAACACTTATCTTAATCACCGGAAGAATAGTAATGATTATTAGTACTACTAGTCCTATAATACCTATTCCATTCTTTAATATTGCAGAGGAGCCTATAACAGTTTCAACAGTATCGGATAAAAATCCCCCAACTATTGGTACAAAGTTATCTATTGCAAATTTGGCAGTTCTTATAGTAATTCCATCCATCTTGGTGCTAAGACCATAGATAGTTATAATTCCTATAAATATAGTAAAGGCAGCCGTTATTATAAAGGTTATAATCTGTCTTCCCAGCTCAGAAATCTTCTTTAGCTCTGCTCTTTGTGATAAATTAGCCAATATGCTTACTATAAATGAAAAGTATATAAGGGGTACTATTACGTTCTGTACCAATACTCCAATTATATTAACCGCCCCTATTATCATTGGATGAAATAGTATCTTGGTATTTGGTCCTCCTGCTATTATCAAGAATGTTAGTAATATGGGCATTATAATCTCCATAAACCGAACCATGTTGCCTATGGTAACCTTTACAACCTCCATCAACTGATAAAAGCTTCCTAATATAAGAATGGCTAGAACCATATAGGTAACATAGTTTGCAATTTTACTTATGGATGAGTCTTCAAAGGTCCCTTGAAGATTGGTCAATAAAGCTGAAATCATTGTAATAGCTATTATCTTAGCTAAAAATTCCAAACTAACCTTTAGCTCACTGAAAACTACATCCGAAAGTTGTTCCATAATGGCATCTTTATCAAATACTTTCTCACCCTTGATTATTTTACGTATCATTTCCCTAAAGCTAAAACTTTTTAAGGGACCGTTATCCTTCAGTATATCCTGTATAAAATATTCAAGCTCACGAGTATCGAATAAATCCAACTGTTCATCTACTATAAAGTCCTCAATATTAACCCCTAGTACAATACTAGGAAGCATTAAAATTAATAAAAGTATAAGTATTGTCCTCTTCATCTTCTCACCCTTAGGGTAGTATTTTTATGATTAAATCCATTAGTGCTAATAATATAGGTATGGCTAGGACCATTATCAATACCTTCCCCCCTAGTTCTATCTTCATAGCTATTGAATTCTGCCCTGCATCTCTAGAAATTTGTGATGCAAATTCCACCAAATAAGCCATACCTATTATTTTGACTATAGTATTAAAATAGCTAATATCAACATTAGCCCGGCTAGATAAGCCGCTAATAGTATCTACAACATAAACTAGTTGTGGAACTATCATTATAAATATGATTACTCCTGTCACAATCGACAAAAGAAGGGCAAACTCCGGCTTAGTCTCCTTTAAGATCACTATTAGAATAGTAGCGATAATCCCTAGTCCTGCAATCTGCATAATCTCCATAATATCACCTACTATAATCTAAAAAGCACTTTTACATCTGAAAAAAGCTGACTAACCAGTTGTATAACTACTCCTAGGACTATAATCACACCTACTAAGGTCGTAAGATAAGCATATTCTTGCTTACCTGACTTATCCAAGACTATATGTAATATTGCAGTTAACATTCCTATAGCAGCAATTTTAAATATTAAATCCACATCCATCTTTATCTCTCCCTTAGGCTTTAATGATACTGTTTGCAGTTTTTATATACTGTTAAATAATGTAAATCCTTAAACAAGAATAATTACAATCCCAAGGCCTAAAATAATTCCTAAGGAACCATACATTTTTTCATATCTTGTTTTTTCTTCTTTAGCTTCTTGGATTAACTCCTGAAGACTATTTAAAACATAACCGATTTGTAATTCTTGATTCTCCCTATTTGATTTACCGATAACCTTTCCTAAAGACATAAACACATCAATGTCATCTTGCTCTAAGCTGAACTTTTCCTTCAATAAATAAGAAGCCTCATTAAATATGGTAAATAGATCTCCAATTTCATCTTCTTCTATTTTTTTTATCATGAAAGTTAGAATTTCGCTCATATTCTCAGAAGTCCTTTCAGAAATATTGTCTAAGGCAATAGGTATAGGAGTAAGAAAAACTATAAGTTCAGTATGAAGTAATCTTGCCAACTCCTGAAGGTCATATAATCCATTAAGCCTTTTTGAATATCTATTTCCAAAGGAAAATCCTAAAATGGTACATATGCAGAATACATTAATCAACATAAGCATTTTAAGAAACAGCATAATTCTTCCTCTTTTCTAATAGGTTTCTAAAACTCTCATCCTTAATTTCTTTAATAGTTCCTATACCTAACGAATTATCCATAATTATGAATCTTTTAAAAATCTTTTCATCAAATAGACTCTTGATAGAAGCTCTTGAAACTACATCTTCTATGGAATGTCCATGAACTGTTGCTATGAGCCTTATGCCTGCTCTTAAAGCCTCAGATATACTTTCTGCGTCTTTTTGACATCCTATCTCATCTACTGCAATTATTTCAGGAGACATAGCTCTTATCATAATCATTATCCCATCAGCCTTCTTACATGAATCTAAAACATCAGTCCTTATACCTATATCTTTTTGAGGTATTCCGTTGTAAAGCCCTGCTACCTCTGATCTTTCATCTATTAATCCTACCTTATAACCTCTGAGCCCCTTATTTCTTAGACCATTGCTTAAATTCCTAACTATATCTCTTAGAAGGGTTGTTTTACCACATTGAGGTGGTGAAATAATCATGGTATTCTGGAATACACAATCTCTAATAAGATGATGAATAATATCATCTGAAATTCCTTTTTTTTCCCTAGCTATACGAAAGTTCATGGAGGATATATTTTTGATGGTTTCAATTCCCTCTCGACCATATATAATTTTACCTCCAATACCAACCCTATGACCTCCTTTGATGGTTATAAATCCATTTTTAAGCTCTTCTGATAAGGCATATATCGAATAATTGGATACCAGCTGAAATGTCTTTAAAATCATATTGGAGTCTATTATCAATGCTTCATTAATATTACTAATCTCCCCAGTATCTTTTATATAGTGGTCCAATCCTTTTGAATAAACCATAAGAGGAGAATTAACCCTAAGCCGAATCTCTTCTGTATTTTCCTTTAAACTAGCTGGGAGTCTACTCAGAGGTTCTTTTATTTCTAGGGCAAGATTATCTATTACAGAATCAAATATCCCTTTCTCCATAACCTGTCCTCCTTTTAATTAATTCTATGAGAAAGGATTATTATTATTACAATCGAGTAGGAGGTAATTAATTAATTTAATTACCGACCTCTCACACCACCGTA
>CAZAJU010000055.1:0-14135 GCA_964485455.1 uncultured Tissierella sp. | reverse complement strand
ATTGATATTCCGCCACCAATATGGGTATTATATACCTATTATTATTAAAATTTAATATTAAATTTATTATTTTAAGAACAAATAGGAGTGATTAGATGTCAGAGGTATTAAAGGGGAAGGAACTACAAAAAAAACTAACTAAAAAATTTAATAATGCTTGGGAGCAGCTCAAGGATGGAGAGCTGGACAAGGTAATGAATTTTGCCATAGGGTATAAGAATTTTCTTGATAAAGGAAAAACAGAAAGAGAATCTACTGATGAAATCGTAAAGCAGGCTATAGCTAAGGGATATATTTCTTTTGATGAAATTATATCAAGAGGACAAGTCAAGGCAGGAGATAAGATTTATGCAATAAATAAAGGAAAAGGAGTAGTATTATTCTCTATAGGAACCAAGACCCTTGATAAGGGTATGAGGATTGTAGGTAGTCATTTAGATGCTCCAAGATTGGATCTTAAAGCGAATCCTCTATATGAAGACGGTGGAATTGGAATGCTTAAGACTCATTATTATGGTGGAGTAAAGAAGTACCAATGGGTTGCCATACCACTAGCACTTCATGGAGTGTTATATAAGAAAGATGGAGAGAAGGTTAACGTTGTAATAGGTGAGGATGAAGAAGACCCTGTGTTATATATAACGGATTTGTTGCCTCATCTTGCTAAGGATCAGATGGATAAAAAGATGGGGGATGGAATTACTGGAGAAGGATTAAATGTGATTATAGGAAGTATTCCATATAAAGATGAAGAACTTGAGGAGAAGGTAAAACTCAATATTCTTAGTATTTTACATGAAAAATATGGAATAGAAGAGGAAGACTTTAACGTAGCTGAAATCGAAATCGTTCCAGCGGGAAAAGCAAGGGATGTAGGTATTGATAGAAGCATGATAATGGCACATGGTCATGATGACAGAGTATGCTCTTATGCAGCCCTTGAGGCAGTTTTCAATGCTGAAAATAATGAAGACAATATCGTAGGATTATTTGTAGATAAAGAAGAAGTTGGAAGTATGGGAAATACAGGCATGGAATCAAGTTTTTTTGAAAATGTGGTTGCAGAGTTGCTCTATTTACAGGGAAAAACTAGTTACCTAGATTTAAAAAGAGCATTGAGCAATTCAAAGGTTTTGTCAGGTGATGTAACTGCAGGTTTCGATCCGAATTTCCCTGATGTACTTGATAAGAGAAATGGTGCTTTTATCGGCAAGGGCGTTACAATCAGTAAATACACTGGTTCAAGAGGAAAATCCGGCTCAAATGATGCAAATGCAGAATTTTTAGCCCATGTAAGAGAAGTGTTTAATAAAAACGAAGTTACATGGCAAGTGGGAGAACTTGGCAAGGTGGACCAAGGTGGTGGCGGAACTATAGCCTATATTCTAGCAAATAAAGGTGCAGAGGTTGTAGACTGTGGAACTCCAATGTTGAGTATGCATGCTCCTGTTGAACTTGTTAGTAAAATTGACCTATATGAAACCTATAAGGCTTATAAGGCGTTCTATCAAGGTTAAATAGTTGTATGTAATGGAAAAATCTGATAAAATGAGCTTGATTTTATCAGATTTTTTATTGCCTATATGAGTATATGAAATAAAATGTGGTTTATAAAAAGTTAAAATTATTAATGGAGATGAAAAGATGACTTTAGAGAGTGTAAAAGAGCAAATAGATAGAGAAGGTTTAAATTTAAAGGTATTAGAAATGGATATGAGTACAGCTACAGTGGAGTTGGCTGCAAGTGCTCTAGGTGTAGAACCTGCAAGAATAGCCAAGACTATGGCATTAAGGCTTAAAGATAGGGATGTCTTAATAGTAGCAAAAGGTGATGTAAGAATAGATAATAGGAAATTCAAGGATTGTTTTAATGAAAAGGCAAAGTTCATAAGTGCTGAAGACCTTATGGAAGCAACAGGACACCCTGTGGGTGGCGTTTGTCCATTTGGATTAAATAAGAAGCTAGATATATATCTTGATGAATCATTAAAGGTCTTTGATCATGTATATCCAGCAGCTGGAGAACCTAATACATGCTTGAAAATAGATGTCGATTATTTAAGTGATGTAACTAAGGGTAAATGGATTGATGTTTGTAAAGAATAGAATTTGCAGTTATCACTAAAAAATTCAAATATGATTAGGATTTTGATTTAGGTCAAATACTAAATACCAAACCCATGCTAAAATATATTTAAATCGATTTAGAGAAAATAAAGTATTGGGAGGGCATATATGAGATATGTTTTACGAAAGAAAAATCAAATTACAATAATCAGTGCTATTTTAATAGCCATTGCTTTTATTAGCAAGTGGACCTTGAATAATACGATAATTTTTGAAATTTTATTAATCCTTGCATCCATATTTGGTGCAGCTCCTATCGTTATTCAAGCTTATCAAGCCTTAAGAGTAAAGGTAGTAAGTATTGATTTATTAGTAACAATAGCCGTTGGTGGTGCGTTTTTAATTCAGAATTTTGAAGAGTCTGCAATAGTTACATTTCTATTTTTATTCGGGGCTTATCTTGAACAACGCACATTAAATAAAACTCGTTCAGCTATTAAGGAATTAACGGAAATGGCACCGGAAAGCGCGCTAAAGCAAATGGAAAATGGAGAATTCGAAGAAGTAGAAGTAGATGAAGTAGATGTAGGTGATATTTTACTTGTTAAAACCGGGGCAAAAGTTCCTGTAGATGGTACAGTTTTAACAGGTGAATGCAGTATTAATGAAGCAAGTATTACAGGAGAATCAATTCCAGTTTCTAAGGAAAAGGGTTCAAGTGTATTTGCAGGTACAATTCTAGATAACGGAACTATTCAAATAGTGGCAGATCGTGTAGGAGAAGATACCACATTTGGTAAGATAATTGAACTAGTAGAGGAAGCTCAGGATTCAAAATCAGAAGCAGAGCGCTTTATAGATAGATTTGCAAAATGGTATACGCCTGTAGTTCTTGTTCTAGCATTTATAGTGTGGTTATTTTCAAGAGATGTTGAACTGGCAATTACTATATTAGTATTAGGATGTCCAGGTGCTTTAGTTATTGGTGTGCCGGTATCTAATGTAGCTGGTATAGGAAACGGAGCAAAACATGGTGTTCTATTAAAGGGTAGTGAAGTAATCGGTGATTTCAGTAGGCTAGATACTATTGTATTCGATAAAACAGGAACTCTAACAGTTGGAAATCCTTCCGTTGCAGAGATAGAATATTATGGAGATAATATAGAAGAAACTTTAGGATATTTATCAAGTATTGAACGTGAATCAGACCACCCATTAGCAAAGGCAGTATTAAAAAAAATTGGTGATATCAAAATTTCAATTGTTGAAAATACAGAAGTAGTGAAAGGCGGTGGAATTGTAGCAACTGTCAATGGACATAAAATAGCTGTTGGTAATATAGCTTTAATGGAAAGAGAAAATGTAGAGCTCAATAATAAAGCTAAAGCTGATATAGAGCGTTTTGAAAATAATGGGAACTCATTAGTAATAACATCTGTAGATGGAGAACTTAAAATATTGATGGGTGTACGTGACCAAATTCGACCAAGGGTTAAGGAAGATCTTCAAAAGCTAAAGAAATTAGGTGTAAAGAACCTTATTATGCTCTCAGGTGACAACCAAGGAACAGTAGATGTAGTTAGCCGTGAATTGGGATTAACTGAAGCTCATGGAAATATGCTACCAGAAGATAAACAAGCTTATATTAAGAAATTAATAGAGGATGAAGGTCAAATCGTTGCTTTCGTAGGTGATGGGGTTAATGACAGTCCTTCACTAGCTTTAGCCCATATCGGAATAGCTATGGGTAGTGGAACAGATGTGGCAATTGAAACGTCAGACGTAGTATTGATGAATTCGGATTTTAGTCGTTTGCCCCATGCACTAGGATTGACAAAGGCTACAGCTAGAAATATGAAACAAAATATAGCTATAGCTGTAGGAGTTGTATTAATATTACTAGGGGGTGTATTATTTAGCGAATGGGTAAGTATGTCGATTGGAATGTTGGTACATGAAGCGAGTATATTAGTGGTTATATTAAATGGTATGAGATTGCTAAAATTTAATTTAAAATAGTATTCAATAATACTTTAAAAATTTGACTTCAATCATAGTTTTAAAGCCTAAGATTGGGTATTATCTTAATCAATAGAGATTCATTCAATTTATCGAATTAAGAGAGGGGATAATAGTATGAAATCAGCAACAATACAATTAGATACATTAACTTGTCCATCATGTATGCTAAAAATTGAAGGTGCACTAAAAGCTATAGATGGGATAGCTCAAGATACGCTAAATGTATCATTTAATACAAGTAAGGTAAAACTTGACTTCGATGAGGAGAAGGCATCAATAGAAAAAATAGAAAATGCAATAACCAGATTGGGTTTTGATGTTCTAAAATCCAAAGTAAAATAAAGAAATAATAAAGGGCAGGTATACAATAATAGTATACCTGCCCTGACTTTTTAGAGATTAGGAATTAAGTCATTCATTACGATATCATCATAACTCTGTCTTTTAACCATAAGCTGAGATTTACCTTCTTTTACAAGTACTACTGCAGGAATCTTATTTCGGTTATAGTTACTAGACATGGTATAGCAATACGCACCTGTTGAGAACACTGCAAAGATATCTCCTCTTTCAGGAGTAGGGATTTTTATATCCCTAATGAGTATATCCCCTGATTCGCAACATTTACCACTTATGGTTACAGTTTCTTTGTTAGGTAAACTTGCCTTGTTCGCAATCATACCTTCATATACTGCTTGATATAGTGCAGGTCGAATATTATCTGTCATACCGCCATCTACTGATACATATTTTCTGATTCCTGGAATATCCTTTATAGTTCCAATAGTATATAGGGTAATTCCAGCTTCTCCAACGATACTTCTGCCAGGTTCGATTACTACTGCTGGTCTTTCTATACCTAATGATTTTGAGAAATTCTCGATTTTTTCCATCATAGGATCTAAGAAGTAGGAATATGGCTTTTTATTATCTGCATCTGTATATCGAATACCAAAGCCACCTCCGATATTTAATTCTTTAAGTTTATAGTCAAATTTTTCCATGGTTTCTTTTATTAGATTTAAAGTGATATCAAGTGCACCTAAATGTGAGGCATTATCATGAAGCTGAGAACCTACATGGAAATGGAAACCAAGGAAATCAACATATGGGGACTTAATAGCCTTTTCTATAGCTGGATGTATGATATTGTTATATAGTGGTATACCAAATTTTGAATCCTTCTTACCCGTAACGATATAGTCATGGCTATCGCTTCTTACTCCTGGTGTGATTCTATATAATATCTCTGCTTTTTTTCCTTTTTCCTTGCAAATATCTTCTATCAAATCTAGTTCATCCAAACCATCTACAATAATTCTTCCTATACCATATTCAATAGCCATTTCCAACTCTTCTATAGATTTGTTATTGCCATTGAATTCAATTTTTTCCGCAGGGAAATTAGCTTTAATAGCTGTATAAAGTTCTCCTCCTGAAACTACATCCAGGCATAGTCCTTCTCTATCTATAATCTTACACATTCCAACGGTCAGAAATGCTTTGGCAGCATATGCAGCTCTTGTATTTTTATATTTTTCTAAAAAACTCTTTCTGATTTCTTCACATTTTTCTACTATTGAAGTTTCAGACATTATATATAATGGAGTCTTATATTCTTTAGCTAAATCAAGAGTATTACATCCATCAAAATACAGTATCCCATCTCTTATCTCATAGTTCATAATGTACCATCCTTTTTCGAGTTTATTCTTCATAAAATGAGGTTTATGTTATTCTGTATAATAGCATGATGAGGGGGGAGTGTCAATTCTTTTTTAATAGTACAAACCCACATATTATTCAGGTTAATGACGTACATACATACTTAATTATTGGGTATAAATAATTTTAGGAGGGATTTATATGAGAGGAAAAAAATTATTGTCATATGCAATTATATTATCAATGATAGCTATGCTTTTAGCCTGTTCTCCTACCGGTAATTCAAATTTGGATGAGGAGCTAAAGGCTAAAAATGAAATTATATCAACATTAGAATCCGAAAAGAAAGATTTGGAAGAAGAGATAGAAACTCTTAATAATAGAATTAATGAATTGGAGAGTTCATCAGAAAGCAGTGAATCAACAGTTCTTGCTAGTGCTATGGACGCATTAGAAGTACTAGCTAATAAGGATATGACAAAACTTGCAGCCATTGCTCATCCAGTTAAAGGTATCAGGTTTACCCCATATTCCTATGTGGATACAAACGAAGACAAAGTATTTACTCCTTCTCAAATTAAAAATCTAATGTCTGATAATACTATCTATGCCTGGGGAAATTATGATGGTTCTGGAGAGCCAATCAACAAAACTTTTGCTGATTACTATGAAGAATTTATTTATGACGAAGACTATAAAAACCCACATATAATCGGGAATAACACTCTAATAGGTAAAGGAAATAGCATGGATAATTTAACTGATGTTTATACAAATGGTGAATTTGTAGAGTTTCATTTTACAGGCTTTGATCCTCAGTATGAAGGTATAGACTGGAGTAGTTTAAAGTTAGTCTTTGAAGAGAGTGGTGGAACTTGGTATTTGGTAGGTATAATCCACAGCCAATGGACAATTTAAAGGTAAAAAGAAGATTAAGAAATGGCGATGAGTAACTTTACATCGCCATTTCTTTTACTCTAAACCCTCAATTTCCCTGTATCTTTCATAAGCATCAGAATCCTTATCTGAAAAGAATGAGGTAGGATTCTGAGACATCCAGGGCATAGAAGGTATGGTAGCAAAGCTAATATCGGGTGGGAGAGTAAATTCATCAACAAATTCAGTATTTTGTAATTGTTCCTCATCAAGTAAAGATTGTCTCCCTAAGTATTCAGATTCTTCTCTATCAAATGGGGAATCATAATTTTTGGATTTCACAGTTCTAACACCTCCAAGAATATTATAACCAAATCACAGTTCACAATTCACGATTCACAATCTCGCAGTTTCGCAACACAAATTTGGTGCTCATTGCGTTTGAACTACCAGCGATTTGTGGAAATTCACCACAAATCGGGCTAGGTCATAAAAAAGAGACCCAAAAGGGTCCCTTAAATGTTTAGATTTGATTTAGAATGCTGGAACTACTCCACCATCATAATTTTCTTCAATATATTGTTTGATTTTATCAGATTGTAATGCTTCAAGAAGCTTTACAAATTTTTCTTCGCTTTCTTCACCTGCTCTAACAACAACGATGTTAGCATATGGTGAATCCTTACCTTCTATTACAAGACTATCATTTACTGGGTTTAGTCCAGCTTCTAATGCAAAGTTTCCGTTGATTACAGCACCATCAAGTTCAGCTAGAACTCTTGGAAGAGTAGCTGCCTCTAATGCAGTAATTTTCAAGTTCTTTGGATTCTCAACTATATCTTTTTCAGTTGCCTCTAATCCAGCATCTTCTTTTAACTTGATTAAGCCATTCGCTTGAAGTAATAGAAGTGCTCTACCACCATTTACTGTATCGTTAGGAATAGCTATTTCTGCTCCATCTTTAAGTTCATCAAGTGATTTTGCTTCATTTGCGTATAATGCCATAGGTTCAACGTGTACATTACCTATTGATACTAAATCTGTACCTTCCTTAGCATTGAAATCATCAAGATATGGCTTGTGTTGGAAGAAGTTAGCATCAAGTTCTCCATCAGATAATGCAAGGTTAGGTTTTACATAGTCAGTGAACTCAATTATTTCAAGCTCAATGCCTTGAGCTTTTAAATCATCAGCTATAAGTGAAACTAATTTTGCATGTGGCTCTGGAGTTACACCTATTACTATTTTTTGTGTTTCAGCAGGTTTTTCAGCAGGAGTCTCCGCTGGAGTCTCAGCAGGTTTTTCAGCAGGCTTTTGTGCACATCCAGCAAGTAGTGATAGTGATAATACTGCAACTAAAATTAATGATAATATTTTTTTCATTCAATTACCTCCAATTATTTATTTTTTATTTTTTATTTAGCACTTTGGCTAAAGTATTTCCAATAAATTGTACAGATTGAACTAAAATTACTATGACGATTACAGAAGCAATCATTACATCAGTTTGGAATCTATAAAGACCAAATCGTATTGCCAAGTCTCCTAATCCCCCACCGCCTATGGAGCCTGCCATGGCAGAATATCCTATTAGGTTGATGATTGTTAGAGTAACTCCATGTATAATCGAAGGAAGAGCCTCAGGTAATAGTACCTTTGTGATTATTTGTGGAGTGGTAGCTCCCATGGAGAGGCTTAGCTCAATTACACCCTTATCTACTTCCTTTAAACTACTTTCCATAACCCTTGCTACAAAAGGCGCAGCAGCAATAGCTAATGGGACTATGGTTGCAGTAGTTCCTATGGTCTTTCCGATTAATAATTTTGATAATGGAAACAATAATATCATCAATATCAAGAATGGAAATGACCTTAATAAGTTTATAATGCTATTTAAAACATTGTTTAACAACGGTTTCTCCCAAATGCTTCCCTTTTCAGAAACAACTAGTAGTATACCTAGTGGGAATCCTAGCAAAATAGAAAATATTGTAGAGAAAAATACCATATAAAGTGTTTCCATTAATGAAGGTACAATTAGTTCAACTATTTCTGGCATTACATTACCTCCACATGCACGTTGTTATCCTTTAAATAGGTTAGTGCTTTATTTACTTCATCATCATTACCTATGAGTTCTAGGATAAGATGACCAACATTGTTTTCATGAAGCTTGTTGATGTTGCCTGATAGTATATTTACATCAACATTGTAATTTCTTACTACTTTGGAAACTAAAGGACTTTTTGCATTGTCACCTAAATAACTTAGTCTAATTATGGTACCCTTAAAATCACTAGGATTTATAATTTCCTCTTCAACATCTGTAGGTACTGTATTTACAAAGGTTGCAGCTGTTTTAGTCTTTGGCTCCCTAAATAGGTTTTCAACTGTGTTGATTTCTACTACTTCTCCATTTTCCATAATTGCAACTCTGTCGCATACATCTTTAACCACTTCCATTTGGTGAGTAATCATCACTATAGTTATTCCCAACTCATTTCTAATCCTATTTAATAAGGATAGGATGGATTTAGTGGTTCTTGGATCCAGAGCAGAAGTTCCTTCATCACTTAATAGAATCTTTGGATTGTTTGCAATGGCTCTTGCAATTGCAACACGTTGCTTTTGACCACCACTAAGCTGACTAGGAAATGCTTGCTTTTTATCAGTTAGTTCAACATATTCAAGCAATTCATTAACTCTCTTATCAATTTCTGATTTAGCCCAACCTTCAAGTTGAAGAGAAAAGGCTATATTATCATAGACATTTTTTTGGTAAAGAAGATTGAAATGCTGAAATATCATTCCAATTTCCTTCCGCATCAAGCGAAGAGATTCCTTATCCAGCTTTGTTATATCTACACCTTCAATAAGTATATTGCCTTGAGTAGGCTCTTCCAACCTATTGATACATCTTATAAGGGTTGATTTCCCAGCACCGCTAAGACCGATGATACCGAAGATTTCTCCCTTGTTAACATGTAGATTAACATCTTTAACTGCAACTAGGTGGTCCTTGCCGCTTATATAGTTTTTAGAAAGATTTTGTATATCTATCATCACTGCACCTCAATCATATTTTACATAAAAAAAGCCTCTAGATAAAAGAGGCGGCCGTCCTCTCTTATCTTGCGATACATGTCGCAGGAATTAGCACCTTGTATTCACAGGTTGCCGGGTTTCATTGGGCCTTATCCCTCCACCTCTCTTGATAAGAGTTATATAATTTAAAAATTATAATATTACATTTATAATGCTTTGTCAACTCTTTTTATACTAGTATCAAAATGAAAAAAATTCTAAGAATAATAAAGAAACTATTTAGCCACAATAATGGTGAAGTCTAAATTGAATAGGAGGGAATATCTTTGGCTTTAAAAAACACGATTAATTTACCAAGTGTAACACAACAAGAATTAAACTTAGTTAAGGAAATTGCAGGTGCACATCTTACAATGAGCTGTAAGTTTAATGACTATGCAAATCACGCACAGGATCCACAATTAAAACAGATGTTACAGCAATCAGCTAATGACGCTAAGACCACAGCCACTAATTTGATTAATTCTTTATAGGAGGATGAAAATGCAAGATAGAGATATTGTAAATGATTTAATGGGTGGTACTAAGGCCAGTATAAATAACTATACCATGGCAATCGTTGAAACCTCTAACCCACAGTTAAGAAGTACATGGCAAACCTTAAGAAATGAAGCTGAGCAAATGCACTATCAACTATTTCAAATGGCTGAACAAAAGGGATATTATATGTCTGCACCACAAGCAAACCAACAAGATGTTCAAAAGATTAAGTCAACATTAACCCAATCACTTACTCAGGCAAATACTGGAAGTACGAATACCTCTAGCCATATTTACAGCAGTGCTGGAGCGTCTAATATTGATATTAATAATCCTGCCATGACCAGTTCAGTTAGTCAAGGAATGACAAGTCTAAAAACCCAAGGAACTAGTTCAACTATGGGTGGAATGACTAGTTCAACATCACAATCAATGAAAAATATGACTAACAATATGGGCAATACTAGTCAAAAGAAGAAAAATAAATAATGCTGAAACCTCAGGTTTATACCTGAGGTTTTTCTGTTGGAAAAGGGCTTAAACACTGATATACTATGATATAAGAGGTGATTGGATTGAGAACAGGAATTGATATCGTAAAAGTTGATAGGATACATAACATCTTAGAGAAAAATAAGGCAGGATTTTATAAAAGAATTTTTACAGAGAAAGAAGTAGAATATATTGAATCCAAAGATTGTAGAACAGCTGCTGGACTTTTTGCTGCTAAAGAAGCAATAAGTAAGCTTGTGGGAACTGGAATTGGAGTACTTTCATTTAAAGATATAGAGATATATCATGCGGTCAACGGAAAGCCAATGGTAAATCTATCAGGAAAACTTGGGGATATGATCCAAATTATGGAGATAGATGAGGTGGATTTAAGCATTTCTCATGAAGATGAATATGCCATAGCTATTGCAGTAGGGTCAAAAGGAGACCCGCTTTCAAGGATTCCAGAAGATATAAGAGGCTTACTTCCGAAAAGAAAAAGCGACTCCCATAAGGGTACCTATGGAAGAGTAGGTGTTATAGCTGGAAGCGTAGGTATGACAGGGGCTCCTTATTTATCAAGTATGGCAGCCTTAAGAAGCGGAGCAGGTCTTGTGTACAATATAGTACCTTCTAAAATTGCAGATATAATGTCCATTAAGTTTACTGAAGTTATTGTGCGAAGCTATGATAATACCCAGGAATGTTTAAATCATCTTAAGAATCTTGATGGAATAGTGGTTGGACCTGGCATGGGAGTCAGCGAAGAGAATGGAACTCTTATTAAGAGCATATTAAATTCATTTAATGGACCCGTAGTCCTAGATGCCGATGGGATAAATTTATTAGATGATAATATGCTGAAGAATAGAAAAGCTTTGACTATACTGACTCCACATCCAGGTGAGTTGGCAAGGCTATTGGGAAAAACCACTGAAGAAATTCAAAGAGAAAGAATTTATTATTCTAAATACACCTCTGACAAATATAATGTAATAAGCATCTTAAAGGGCTATGAAACTGTAGTTGCTTATAAAGATAGAATGTATATCAATAAATCTGGAAATCCTGGAATGGCAACTGCAGGAAGTGGAGATGTTCTGGCAGGTGTTATTATAAGCCTACTACTTCAAGGAATTAATGACTTTGATGCTTCAGTTCTTGGGGTTTATGCCCATGGTCTAGCTGGAGATTTGGTTAAAATACATAAAGGAGAGTATGGATTGATTGCCGGAGATATCATAGACTATGTCCCAAGAGCCTTAAGTTTAATTGAAAACCAGAGGTGATTATTTTTGAAAAGGCTTTTTATTTTTCCAATTGCAATAATATTGCTTTTTTCATCATGTAACTTTGACACAGAAGCTAATATACTTAAAAAGCTGGAAAAGCATTTAGATAAATATACGAGTTATAGCACAGAGTTAAAGATGAAAACCATTATGGATAATAAGGAAAGTCAATACAAAATGAAAGAAAGTTACACCCTAGGGAATAAATACAGGCTTGAAATCCTTGAACCAGTTGAAAGTAAAGGTATAATAATCCAATATGATGGAAATAAAATATATATACAAAATGCTACAATTAAACAATCTATATCTATTAATTCAGTAAAGAACTTTGACCAGGGTCTATTAATTGGTAAGTTTTTTAGAAATAGAGATAGTATCAAGTCCATAATAATAGAGGAAATTAATGGTACTGAGTATTATGTATTTCATAATAAGGTTGAGGATAAGAACAAATATAATCATGAGCAGTTAATATACTTAAAGAAGAAAGATTTTACACCTTATATGTTGAAAATTATTGATGGAAATGAAAATCCGAGGGTAATTATAGAATATATGAATTTTAAATATACAAATGATTAGGGGTGTAATTATGGATTTAAGAAAAACCAGGCCAGTTTGGCTGGAAATAAACTTAGATAATATTTTAGAAAATTACAAGAACATAAGAAAAATTGTAGATAAAAATTCAATGATAATGGCTGTATTAAAGGCAAATGGTTATGGACACGGTTCTGTAGAACTAGCTAGGCTTTTAAAGAAAAATGGAGTTGATAGGATAGCAGTAGCTATAATAACTGAAGCCATTGAACTTAGAAAAGCAGGAATTGAAGGAGATATTCAGATTTTAAGCTATACTCCAAAGGAACAATTAGGATTAGTTTTAGACTATGATTTAATTCAAGGGATATACAGCTTGGAGGATGCAAAGATTCTTTCGGATGAAGCACAGGCAAGAGAGAAAATTGCGAAAATCCACATAAAGGTAGATACTGGAATGGCTAGAATTGGATTCTTGCCAAATCAAAGCTCCCTTGAAGCTATAGTAGAGATTTCTAAGTTGCAAAACATAGAAATAGAAGGGATATTTTCCCACTTTGCAAAGGCTGATGAATTCGATAAAGGGCCATCAAGAATTCAATATGAAAAATTTCAATGGTTTGTTACAAACCTTGAGAAAAGTGGTATAAATATAAAGTTAAAACATATATCCAATTCTGGTGCAGTAGTAGACATGCCAGAATATAATCTGGATATGGTAAGACCTGGTATTATCCTATATGGTTATTATCCATCTAATCAAGTAAATAAAAACAATCTAGAGATAAAACCAGCAATGACTTTAAAGGGCAAGATCTCAAATATAAAGACTGTACAAGAAAATATAGGGGTAGGATATGGTCACAGATTTATTACTTCTAGAGAGTCAGTTATCGCAACTGTTCCAATAGGTTATGCCGATGGTTACTCCAGAATGTTATCTGGTAAGAGCTATGTTTTTGTAAAGGATAAAAGAGTACCTGTAGTTGGAAGTATTTGCATGGACCAAATTATGATTGATGTAACTGATGTAGAAGGTGTGAAGCGTGGTGATGAAATAGTCCTTTTTGGCTATGATAATCCTGATTATCCAACTGTAGGGGAGCTTGCAGAACTTCTAGGTACTATTGAATATGAATTAATTTGTATGATGGGAAGACGAATTCCAAGGGTTTATATAAGCGAAGGTGAAATTATAGATATTAAGGATTATTTGTTAAATGATATGAATTAAGTAAACGTAATCATTTGCAACAGATAATAGTTTAATATATAATAAGATGTAGGTGTCTTTGCCAGATGAAGTGGTAAGTACTGATTTTCTCTAAGTTGGCCAGGAGGTGAATTATATGAAGGAAGTGAATCAAATGCTTCCAATGATATTAAATAACAGTTCTAATCTTTTAATAGAGTCTTTAATTCTCTATTTAATGGAAAATTGGAATTATGATGATTACAACAGATTAAAATGTGGTTATTGCGAAATGAGTCATATTAATTTAGCTCTTGCAGAGATGGGACTGGTTGAAGACATGTCTGACTTGGATATGTACGTTGAAAGATTAGGGCGTGAGATATCGTGATTGTAAAAAG
>CAZAJU010000054.1:11089-14258 GCA_964485455.1 uncultured Tissierella sp. | reverse complement strand
TGTTCTGAAAAATTGCATAATCCTGTGGTGATTCTACACCCGATAGTTGCGCTGCAGAGTTACCCCACTTTATATACTCTAGAACTTTTTGTAATTCTCTAGCATACCAAAATTCTATTCCTTCTTCTGTAAAATGTTTAATGTCTTCAAAAGTAGTTTTTGAATAATCTTTAATATTAGACACTAATAATTCCTCCTATTCCTTATTAACTATATAGTACCAGAATATATGTTCTAATTCAATGACTATTGTCATTTTAAAAAAATCAAACTTTAATAAATCCTTCAAACAAAAGAACCTCCTACCTTTCAGTAAGAAGTTCCTCTAATTTCATTCCTTATTCCATGGACCTGTGAATAATCTGTAATGCAAAGGATAGGTCCTCTACATGTAATTGTCCAGGTGCTGATACTTGTCCAACAGCACCAAAGGTCATTGAGGAGCCAAATAGTTCTCCTGTTACTCTGCTTATTACTCCCAAGGGACCCATTGACATGGTGATTATTGGTCTGTCTGCATATTTTTTATGAATTTCATTTGTAGCAGAAAGTAGTGTAATGACATCCTCCTCTGAGTTAGGCATTACGGCTATTTTAGGTATATCTGCATCCATTTCCTGCATTTTTCTTAGCCTAGATATTATTTCATCCTTATCAGGAGTCTTAATAAAATCATGATTCGAGCCTATAACAAAGATCCCTGCATCATGGATGTTCTTAATATTTTCCTTTACTACCTCATCACCCATAAAGATTTCCACATCTATAATATCAACACATCCTGATTCAGCAGCTGCCTTATTTAATGCAATATACTCTTCGGCTGCAATCGTTTTCTCTCCCCCTTCATTTTTGGTCCTAAATGTAAATATCAGGGGGGTAGTGTCTAATTCAGATTTGAGTTCTTTTAAAGTATCTATTACCTTAGGTATGTTAAATACATCTTCATAGAAATCCACTCTCCACTCAACAAGGTCAAAATGGATTTCCTTAAAATCTTTGGCCTTTTGAATTATTTCTTCTTTTGTTTTCTCTACAATTGGCACTATAATCTTTGGAATGCCTTTACCGATAATCATATCATTGATATTTATACTCGTCATGAAATCAACTCCCGTCCATATTGGACCCTATAAAAAAAGGGTATCATTTTAATCATGATACCCTTTTTAGCATAAATTAATTCATTTTTCGAATAATATTTAAACTGGCTTTACTTCCATAGGAATGTAATTCTTATAGCCTTCCCCACCAAGTCTTTTATCCAACTCTTTTTTAGCTTCTTCTATTAACTCAGGACTTTCTAATAAATCTAAAGCTGTCATTGCCATTGCCTTGGCTGCATAAAGCATCCCCTTATGAAGAATTGAGGACTTTCCAGTAGCAACCCATTGCCATGAATGAGGTGATGTTCCTACTGGATAGCATGCTGCAGTTAGTTGTACAGTAGGTGCGTTGAAGCTGGCATCACCAACATCTGTAGAGCCTGGAATTACTTTATCTGAAACATTATAAGGTACTAATCTTTGAACTAGAGGTGAGTTTATGATCTCCTTTAATTCATCTTCTGATATGCCTTTAAAGTAATTTCTAATATTTCTTTCAGCATTTGCTTTTGATGTTGAATCTAAACCATCTACATATTTTTTTGCATATTCCTTCTCTTCTGATGTATATTCTATTTCTCCTATGGTTTCCATGTTTTTATACATCACCTTAGTTAATGCTTCATTTACAATGTATTCACTCGCTGCACTGTCCCACTTAACTTCTAACTCGGTTTCCGTCATCAAGGCTGCACCCTGAGCAATCTTTACTACACGGTCATAGATTTCTTTTACTTGAGATGTTCTTGGTGCTCTTATGAAATAAAGCAAGCTTGACGTTGGCTGTACTACATTTGGACTCATTCCACCTGCATCTATATATGCATAGTGAACCCTAGCCTCGTCTATAATATGCTCCCTCAAATAGTTAACTCCCATATTCATAAGCTCTGCTGCATCTAGTGCACTTCTTCCAAAATGTGGTGCTGCAGCTGCATGGGCACTTACTCCTTTAAAGTTGAAATAGATTTGGAAGTTTGCAAGGCTGCTTTCTCCCCAAATTCTATTTTCAGTCCAAGGATGCCATGTAATTATGGAATCCAGTCCATCAAACACTCCTGCTCTAGCCATAAATGCTTTCCCAGAACCACTTTCTTCAGCAGGACAGCCAAAGTATTTTATAGTACCCTTAAGGTTATTTTCCTTCATGTATTCTTTAATTGCTACAGCTGATGCTAAAGCTCCTGCGCCAAGGGCATTGTGTCCACATCCATGTCCACATTGTCCATCTGCTAATGGCTTCTTCTCCAATTCATCTGCTACCTGGCTTAGGTTTGATAATGCATCATATTCTCCTAGAAATCCTATTACAGGGCTTCCACTACCATAGGTTGCAATAAAGGCATCCCTCATATCAGCTATATTTCTTTCTACTGAAAATCCTTCTTCACTTAAAGCCTCCGTAAGAATATCTGCTGATTTAGTTAATTTAAATCTAGTCTCAGGATTATCCCAAATCTTATCGCTTAATTTTATATACTTTTCTTTATGTTGCTCTAAATAATCGATGATACTTTGCTTATTTCCCATACGAAAGCCTCCTATTTAGATTTCTTATAATTCAAGTAAGCTGAACCAACTGATAATATCATTACTACGATTAATACATAGCTTTGATATCTTCCGAAGCTACCTGCTCCAATTATGAAAAATGCTGCTAAGGCCAATATAATTGGTACTATTGAAAGCTTTTTATTGTTTAATAGATTAGGAACTGCTACTGCACCTAAAATCGCTGGTGTAATATTTGCAAATCCTGGAGCTAGTACCGGTGATTTTAATATAGGTAGCAATGCTTGACCTATAACGAACATCCCTAAAAATAGTATCAATGTAGTAACAAGAGAGGATACTCCTATAGCTATTATAGAAATAACATCTCCTTCCTTAGTTCCAGGCTCAACTCCTGCAATTTTCATACCTGCTATTGCACAAGGAAGCTTCATATTAAGAACATTACCGGTAATACTGCTTAGGTAAATTCCACCAGCACCTATAACTTGATAGTATGAGATATTCTCAACTACTGCCATAGGAAGAAACATTGCTACAAGGCTACTACT
>CAZAJU010000054.1:0-10989 GCA_964485455.1 uncultured Tissierella sp. | reverse complement strand
GATTTTATATTTTGGATTCTTGCCTATCTTTTGGAATATCAATACGGATATCCCAGCAACTGAGAAAGATACAATCCCTGTAATATTCTTTACATTTCCCACATATGGAACCGAAAGAACTGCAAGCATACCTGAAAACATGGCTCCTGAAAATATTGGGATAAATGCATTCTTTGTTGCTTTAGCTTTTTTAGTATATTGGTCTAATTTGCTCGTAAAGAAGATGTTAAACACAATTCCCCAGATTATACCTATTGACATAACCCACATTACTATTCCAAATATTTCAGGTGTCAATCCTGGATCTGAAATATCCTTAAGACCCATATTTACTACTGCTACATTTGCAGCCATACTCTCATATACAGCTGAACCAACCACTGAAAGTCTTAACCATGGAAAAAATCTACCCAAGGGAACTGAAAGTGCCAATAACATTACTATAACAGGTAAAGAAGGTAAGATTGAAAATATTGCACTGTTTGTCATTGTCTTATTCAATACTTCTTTTTCGATTCCTAATTCCTTTGCTCTTTTCATAGCTGTTTTAATAAAAAGAACTGACTGTATAACAACTACTAGAATTGTTAAAGCACATAGGATTAATACTATATTGCTATTTGCCACATCTAAATAATTCATCATTTTATCTCCTTTTTCTACATATATTTAACTTAATTATTATATCAATATTTTTTATCATGTAAAGTTCAATTTTATAAAAATTGCATAATCCAAATAGAAAAATTTCATTTTAAAAACCCTAGGATCTCCTAGGGCTTATAAATTCTTAAATTCCTATTAACTTTATAAATAATGGGACTAAAAATACCATTATTACTCCAGCGATAGTGATAGCAGCAGATGATAATGCACCTTCCTTCTCACCTAATTCCAGAGCCTTTGCGGTGCCTGTAACATGAGAGTTGGTTCCAAGTGTAATCCCCTTGATTATTGGATCATCAATTTTTAGAAGCTTAAATATGTATTCAGATGATACATACCCAGTTACTCCTGCTACTAAAATAAGGACTATAGTAATCTCTGGTACTCCTCCAATCATATTGGATACTGCATAACCGATAGCCGATGTGACGGATTTAGGAAGCATTGATAGCTTTATCTGCTCATTGATTCCGAATAAATTAGCAAGAAATACCACTGAAAAGAGTCCAGTTAAAAGTCCACCCAATATTCCTAATAAAATACCTACCAAATTTTCTCGGAAAATTTTTAGATTTTTATATAGGGGTATTGCAAAGGACACTGTGGCAGGTCCAATAAAAAAACTTACAATACTTCCTCCTAATTTATAGTTTTCATAGTCTATATCAAATATCAATAAAACTCCAATAATTATTAAAGCTCCTGTTATAATAGGCGATAATACTTTGATTTTAGTTCTCTTTTGCAAGTATACACCGGTTTCATATGCAGCTAAAGTTAGTGCGACCCCAAAGGCAGTATTCTTAATTAATTCATTAATCATTGCTTATCTCCCCTTTGTGTTTATTCATACTTAAGATTAGCTTCATAATTAGTGCTGTGACAAAAATAGATACTATAGTTGAAATCACAACAATTAGTACTACTGTTAGAAACTTTCCCTCGAACAAATCTACATTATCAATAATTCCAATTGCTAAAGGAATTAAAAAGAGAGTTATATCACGTTGTAATTCATCTGAAACCTTTTCCACATTTTCAACTTTGATCACTTTTGTGATTAAAAGCACTAGTAATAATAGCATACCAACAATCGAAGCAGGTATAGGTAATTTAAGAGCCACCTCAAGCATATAGGATATAGCCAATACTGATGCAATAATTGTAAATTGTTTAATCATAAGAACACTCAAATCCTTTACTTAATCTAATATAGTTATTGCTCCCATAAGTCCAAATTGAGCTTTGTCTCTTCTATAGGAATGCAGAAGGTCAACATGGGCAAATGTCGATAAATCTACAATCGTTAAGTTTTCTTCTTTGATACCCTTACTAAGAAGTATCCTTTTATTTGTAGTGTGGAGATCAATTAGGAACTTAGTATCATTTTTTTGTCTAATTATATCCTTGTGAAAGTCGAATTCTTTCCTATACATTTCCATAACATCAGATTCAACTTCAAAGTCGTGTTTCCCTATTGTAGGTCCCAATACTGCTATAATATCTTCTGGGTTACAGTGGTATTTTCCCACCATTAAATCTACCCCTACTGCTCCTATTCTCTGAAGTGTTCCCTTCCAGCCTGAGTGGATATTAGCCTGAACTTTTTTCTTTGGATCAAATAGGATTACAGGAGTACAATCTGCAAATCTAGATATTAATGCCACATCCTTTAAATCCGTTATCAGTCCATCAGTATCATAAAATACCTTTCCCGTATCATAAACGGTACCTTGGCTTAAATCCGTTATACATTCTATATTTGCACCATGTACCTGATATCCAGAATATCTTTCTTTAGGCTTAGCTCCCATAAATTCAAATATTTCATCGAAGTGTTTGTTTATTTCATCTACATCTCCATTGGTCTTAAGACCTATGTCCATATCCATTGTAGTAATGCACATATTTAGCCCTAAGCTTTTTAGTTGGGGTATAACTATATATCTATAGTTATTTTTAGTCTCTATTTTATACTGCATTTTTTCCTCCTTTTCAAACCCGAGATTCATCATTACGTTTGGAATTAAGGTTGTCTTTTAATGACTTATTTTAGTATAATCCTCAAACGTATCTATATCAATTCCTTTTAATTCATCTTTATAAAAAATTTTCTTTACTAAATCAGGATAGTCTTTGATTATTTGTCTTCCACCCTTATCGCCTTCAACCTTAAGTAAAGCATCCTTAAAAATTGGGGGAAATATTATAGGCATTCCCAACTTATGATTGTAATATGGAGCTACTATCATATTTTGGCTTTTTTTATATTCCTGGATAAGATTATTTATTACTCCTGAATCCAAATATGGCTGGTCTCCTACAAAAAACATAAATCCATTTCCATTCCTAGAGCTTTTGACTCCATGAATAACTGCTGAAGATTGACCTTTTTCAGCATCAGAGTTATAAACTGTTATCAAGCCAAATTTTTCTCCTAATTTTTTAATTTCATCCTGTCTATAGACTAGTATAATCTCATCTAATAGAGAGTCTTTGCAGGCTTTTATAACCCTTTCCAGTATACTTTCTCCTCCAATTTCCATTAGAAGCTTGTTTTGTCCCATTCTACTAGAAAAACCTGAAGCCATTATTATACCGCTTATCATATATTCACCTTCTAATTCAAACCATATTAAATAAGAAAAGCTTCTAAAGAAGCATTAGATGTAGCTTTTCTTGTTACTCATCTACGAAAAGTCCCTAAAAACAAAGACTAGAATATTATGACTTTCCTATTCGTAATTAAAAAAGGCTTATTAAATAAGCCTTTCTAATATATTCATATTATATCATAATTTCCGCTTTGAATATCTGCAATTATAACCTTTAATCCATCTTTAGACAGTAATTTTTTAAGTTCTCTTCCAGCATTTATTCTTTCTTCGTCATCAGCTTTATTTAAGAGGAGGATCTTTTTACCCTTGCTGTTTTTAAATAGTCCATCCTTATATCTTGCCAAGTCTACTATAACTTTAATATCTATTATATCACTTTTAGTAATTTTTCTTAATAATTCTGGCCTATGTACATGATTCTCATCTATTGGAGAGCCTAGACAGTCCAAGCCTATAATCCCTATGGTAATATTTGTATGCTTGGATACCACTGGCTCATGTTCAGCTGGAGCCTTGATTGGGAAACCCTTAGAACCATCTGCCTCCATTAATACTATATCGAAAATATTTCTATCTATAATCTCGTTTATAAGCTCTATATTCTTAAGCCTTAGCTTTACTCCATCATTTGTTTCTGCAAAGTAGGTTATGCTACCATTAGATGGAACGAATTCTAAAGGTATCTTTCCAATGAATACATTATCATATTCATTGAATTCAGGTATATAAATGCCAGTAGAGGTGGCATTTAAAACCTTCAACCCAAGACCCTTTAGTTCCATTGCCAAGGTTCTAAGTGTTGTGGTCTTGCCTCCACCTCCAAGTACTGCAATTATATTTACTTCATCTAAATTAATTCCTAGTGCTTCAGATAGCTTCACTCTTCTCACTTTCCCTTAGAGCCTTCATCAATCTTTCAGGAGTTGCAGGTAGTTCCAGGATTCTCACTCCTATAGCATCATAAATGGCATTTAGTATAGCAGGTCCCATAGGAATTGTAACCGGCTCTCCTATACCTTTTGCCCCGTATGGAGCTGTAGATTCTGGATCCTCTATTATGATATGCTCTACATCTATCATTTCCATTGATGTTGGCAATAGATATTTGGAAAATTTCTTATTTTTTATCTTTCCATTTTCCACATTTAAATCTTCAAATAGAGTATATCCAAGACTCATAGCAAAACCACCATCCATTTGCCCCTTAATAAGACTTGGATTTACTGCTCTTCCAACATCCTGAGCAAATGCAGCCTTTAAAATCTCTACTAATCCAGTATTAGTATCTACCTCTACTAATACCATACATGCATTAAATGTATACGGCCAATAAGGTGCTCCCTGACCTGTTTCATCATCCATTTTTACCGTTTGCGCTGTAAATGTTCCTGCTACTCTTATTATATCATCTTTATACTTTTCATATAACTCCTTATATGATACTCGCTTTTGTGGAAAGATTCCTAAATAGACCTCACCATTTTGGGCAACTAACCCAGCAGTAGAGTTTAATTCTAGTACATCCTTTGCCAGCTCAAATAACCTTTTATTGAAATTCTCACAGGCGTTCTTTACTGCATTTCCAGTATTATAGGTTTGTCTTGTTGCTGCAGCAGTACCTGAGTCCATCATTTGGGATGTGTCTTCAGAGACCAATACTATATCTTTATGATTCATATTCAAGGCTTCGGCTCCAATTTGAATCATAGCGGTCTTTGCTCCTTGGCCAACTTCTGTTGCACCTACGAATATTCCTACTTTCCCATTTTCCAACAACTGAACCTCTGCATTTGAAACATCAGGGAACCCATTACCATATCCAGTTCCATAAAAGGATAAGCCTATTCCAACACCACGTTTTTTCATAGTGTCCCCTCCTCAACTGATTGATCCTTTAAAGACATAAAATCCTCATATCTCTTTGAAAGCTCATCCAAGCATCTATCTAGGGGTACGCTTTCTAGAAGAACCTGACCTGTTGCGGTTTTAGACCCTGTTTTAAATATATTCTTTTGCCTTATTTCAATAGGGCTAATTCCAAGCTTTTCTGCCAATATGTCCATTTGTTGCTCTACAGCATTTGGAACCTGTGTAGCTCCAAAGCCTCTCATGGCTCCTGTAAATGGATTGTTAGTATATACTGCAAAAGAATCAACTTTTACGTTTGGAATATGATAAGGTCCTGTTGCATGAACCCCCGCTTTACGAAGCACATTTATCGCCCAAGAGCAATAAGCTCCCGAATCACCAACTATTTCAGCCTCCATAGCTTGAAGATATCCATCTTTATCCGCACCTGTCTTATATTTCATAACCATAGGGTGTCTCTTGGAGTGAGCTAGGAAGGATTCCTCTCTATCAAAGATTACCTTTACAGGTCTATTTAATGTATGAGCTGCCAATGCCAAGTGTATCTGCATAGTAATATCTTCTCTAGCACCAAAGGCACCTCCTACATTGGTATTTATGACTTTTACCTTTTCCTCTTCCAAGTTTAGGGTTCTAGATATTTCCTCTCGGTCATAATGAGGGTACTGAGTTGCGACTACAACCACCAAGGTTCCATCTTCCATATAGGCAAGACCTGCTTCAGGCTGAAGAAAGGCGTGTTCCTGCATATGAGTTGAATAGGTATTTTCCGCAATAGCAGCACAGTTTTTAAAGCCTTCCTCTATATCTCCAGTTCTTAGCTTGTAATGATATATAATATTTGAATCCCCGTGAACCTTTGGGGAGTCTTCCTTCATGGCTTCTACTGGATCAAATACTCCTGGTAGTTCCTCATATTCCACCTTAATCTTATTCATAGCAAGAGCACAGGCTTCTTCAGACTCTCCTACGACAAAGGCTAAAGGTGCACCTATTTGTCTAACCTTATCCCCAGCAAATACATTATGGTCCTTTACAACAACCCCATGTTCATTTAAAGGTACATCCTTATATGTGAATATCCTTACGACTCCTTCTACTTTTTCAGCTTCTGTTGTATCAATTTTTACATATGCATGAGGCAGTTTTGATCTTAATGTTTTAGCATATAGCATATCATCTAGATATATATCCTGGGGGTACAAGGCCAATCCTGTAACCTTTGAGTAGGCATCTACTCTAATAATACTTTGACCAACGGTTTTTAAAGTCATTGTACCTCCTCCTTTAAATATGCTATGGCTTTTTCTGCTGCATCGATTGCCTTATTATATCCGGTACATCTGCATAGATTTCCGGACATGCCTTCCCTAATTTCATCTCTAGTAGGATTAGGATGCTTATCCAATAGAGCCTTAGTAGACATTATGAGCCCTGGTATACAGAATCCGCATTGTACTGAGCCTTCCTCCATGTAAGCTCTCTGGATTGGGTGTAATTCACCGTTTTTTTCCAATCCCTCTATAGTAGTGATATTTGACCCATCAGCCTGAAAAGCCATTACTAAACATGAGTTTACACTTTCCCCATCCATAATGATGGTGCAAGCTCCACATTCTCCTTCTCCACAGCCTTCCTTTGTTCCTATTAGCCCAAGCTTATCCCTTAAAAGGTCTAGCAATCTCATATTTATATCTATATCTACCTTGTAATTGATTTCATTGATTACGAGTTGTATTTCCTTCATATTCTCACCTCGGAATAATGCATATTAATTTCACTTAAAGCTTCCTCAAGTAAGGATACTACTGCCCTTCTTTTATATGGAAGTGTAGATCTTCCTTCAAGTCTAATATCCATAGATTGTTGCAAGGAATTTACTGCAAATTCTAGAATTTTATCATCAATCATCTTGCCTATAAGTGAATTCTCTACTTCTAGTTCCCTCATTGGATACAAGCCTATAGAACCTGAAGCAACTTTTATGTCATTTACCTTACCATCCTTTATTTCCATGAGGATGCTTATAGTAGCTCTAGATATGGCAAGAGCTTTCCTTAAGCCTAATTTGCTAAAGCTTAAAATTTGATTATCTTTAGGCTTTTTAAACCTTATACTTATTAAGAGCTCATCATCCTTTAAACCATATTCCTTATAGTTTTTAAAGAAATCATCTACAGAAACCTCCCTATATCCTTTGGTGCTACCTATCTTGAGCATTGCACCCAGTGCAATAAGTGGAGGTATGGAATCTGCAGCTGGTGCAGCATTTGCAATATTTCCTCCCAAGGTGCCCTTGTTTCTTATTTGGGGAGAGGCCACCATTTTACATGCCTTTATTAGTCCATAGATATTCTTATTGAATAGTTCACTTTCGATTACTTGAGTATAGGTTGTTGCTGCTCCAATTTCATATTCATCATTTATAAGACTAATACCCTTTAACTCTTCAATCTTGGAAATATCTATCAATACCTTCGGAGCCAATCTGCCTTCCTTCATAGCTACTATTAGGTCAGTTCCTCCTGCTATAAGCTTTGAATCACTGCCATACTCCTTAAGTAATTCTAGAACATTCTCAATTGAGTCACCATTATATACTTGATTTAAGGTCATAAATACACCCCTAACTTTTTTTAAAGCCGCCTCCAAAGATGAAGTCGGCTTTCAAATTTAATTTATTATTTGATTATCGGATCAAGTATCTTAAAATTGTTAACATCGATTAAACCCTTGTCTGTTATCTTCCAAGCTGGTGATGTTGATAATGCCAAGAAGGATAGATGCATAAGTGGTGCATGAATCTCACATCCAAGTTCTTTTATGATTACACCTTCTACCTCGGCAATCTTTCTGCTCACCTCATGACCATCTAGTTCATCAGTTATTAGTCCTCCTACTGGAAGCCTCATTTCCGATATTACTCTGCCCCTCTTTGCTACTGCTATTCCTCCGCCCATTTCTACTACCTTGTTTACTGCTATTGCCATATCCTTGTAGTTTGTTCCCATTACCATTATATTATGGGTATCATGAGCAACACTTTCTGCAAAAGCTCCGTCCTTTAATCCAAAACCCTTCAGGAATGCTTTTCCTATTTGCCCACTTCTTCCGTATCTTTCAACACATGCTACAGGTAGCATATCTGTAGACAAGTCTGGTTGAGCTACTCCATTTTGTACCCTTACTGTACCTTCGTGTTTTTCTGTTAAGTTTTGGTCTGGAATTACAACTATGGCTCTTGCTCTAGCATTTGAGCCCTCTGCTTGTATTTCAAAGTCCTTTTCACTTAGATCTCGAACCTTTACTGAATTCTTTACTGTTTCAGGATAAGTATACTTTGGTAGGTCAATTAGTAATTCTCCTTTAGATGCTACTATATTTCCCTTTAACACTACACATTCTACAGTCATTTGCTCTAAATCATTTATTATTGCTATGTCTGCTTGCTTTCCTGGTGATAGTACTCCTACATGGTCTAAGCCGAAATAAGTTGCAGGGTTTATTGTTACCATCTGTATTGCTTCAACAGGACTTACTCCTTCTTTGATGGTTCTTTTTACTATTTCATTCATGTGTCCCAGGGTCTCTAGGTCAGCTGCTACCATGTCATCTGTTGCTAGTATCATCCTTCTAGAATCCATTTTTTCATCTGTTAAGGCTCTTATACATTCCCCCATATTCTTCTGGGTTGAACCTTCACGCATGAATACATATACTCCTTGTCTTAGCTTTTCCATGCATTCTGCCTTAGTTGTAGTTTCATGACATGAACATCTTCCACCCGTTGCTATGATATGAGCTGCAAGCTCACTTCCAAATAGCTCAGGCGCATTTCCATCCACTACCATGTTCTTACTTCTTGCATAGATTGTTGATGCAACTAAATCGTCTATTACCTCAGGTGTATTCCTATATACGTGCTTTGCATTACTAAATCCTTGTAATTCGCCTATGCCTATGATGTTCTTGTAGTTTAATAAATCCTCCATATCCTTAGATGATGTATCATAGCCTGCAGTTTCCAAGTCAGGTGAATCAGGGGTCATAGATGGAACCACAAGATATACGTTGTTTGGAACCTTATCTATTTCATCTGCCATAGCCTTCATTCCAACTGGACCTAAGGCATTTCCAATTTCATGAGGATCAGCTACTAGGGTTGTAGTTCCTGATGGTATTGATAGCCTTGAAAATTCTGTTATTGTAAGCATGCTGCTTTCAAAGTGCATGTGGGAATCGATAAATCCTGGGGATAGGTACCTTCCCTCTACATCTATTGTCATAGTCTTTGGACCGATTAATTTTCTGCAATCACCAACTAATATTATATATTTTCCTTTGATGGCAATATCCGCTTTATAGATTTCCCTTGTTATTACATTTACTACATTTCCATTGATAAGTACCATATCTGCAAAGTCCTTATCTCCCATAAGTACATCTATTAGCTTTCTATATTCTATTGCCTTCTTTAGATATTTTGCATCCTTCAAGAATCTGCCTCCTTCCTATTCATTTAGGTCTGGTATATCAATGTTGTCCACTATTCCTATTATTGCAGCATCTATTGGGGCATCCAGCTTTCTTGCTGCTATTCTTCCTGCTGTACCCTCCGTATAGAGGACTAATTCTCCAATTCCTGCTCCTACTGTGTCTATTGCAATGACAGGCTCACCTAGGGGCTCTAATTTGAAAGAGAGAGGCTGAGTTATCATGAGTTTACTTCCTACCAGCTTTTCGTCCTTTCTGGTAGCAACTACAGTACCAATTATTCTTCCTATTAACATATATTGCCCCCCTTTCTATTTTTTTTCGATTTTTATACCTAGTTCTCTGGCTTTATCCCTTGCTAAAGGAGTTATTAATGTATCTTTATCTATTACTAACACTTGATTTTTACTTAATCTTCTAATATCCTTCTCAACAATTAAATTCTTTTGTTCAGAAGCTTTGTTGGATTTTTTCTCTGTATTAGATATGTTTTCCATATTGCCAAACAAGTGAACTTTGCTCTTTTGAATTTCCCCAGTCGAAATCTCAATGGCTCCCATCTTTATCACAGTGGATATATAGTTTTCTATGATTTTTTCCATCTCTTTATTTCCAGGTTTTACTCCCATATATTCCCTTACTGAATTGAAATCCAGGTATACATCTTTTCCAAAGTATAGGAAGGTCCAGATTAAATTTGATATAAAGCTATCTATCATGCCTGTAGAAACTTTTGAAAGGGTGTTTATGGATATATTGGGTCCATATAGGGCAGCATACTCCTTGGATATCGCATTTAGTCTTAACATATCCTCTTCCCTGTATATTTGAGCTGGCCTTATTTCATTTATAATCTTATTTGTATCCAATAGCCTTTCTGCCATAAATGAGAATCCTAAGGAAATCTCATATTTATTCTTCAAATCATGAATAAAACCATAAGTCCTGTTATAATCCATAGTAGTGCCATTTAGGACTACCAAGGCTTTTCCTTTTCCTTCAGAAAAGCCCTGGCCATTCAGTCTATTGGTTATATTCCCTAATATATTTGAAGTAATTTTAGTTTTAGTCATTTAAAACACCTAACTTTATTCGTATTGGCTTAAAATTACTCTTTCTACCTCAGCATGTGGTCTTGGGATTACATGTACTGAATGAAGCTCTCCAACTGCTCTTGCTGCTTCTGCACCAGCATCTACAGCTGCCTTAACTGCACCTACATCTCCTCTTACCATTACTGTTACAAGACCGAATCCAATCTTTTCATATCCAACCAAGGTAACATTCGCTGCCTTTACCATTGCATCTGCTGCCTCAATACTACCTACTAATCCTTTAGTTT
>CAZAJU010000053.1:11849-14394 GCA_964485455.1 uncultured Tissierella sp. | reverse complement strand
TCTGGATGTATTTTGCCTATTATTGCAAAGAAATTGAAGCTTGATCCAGCAATAATGGCAGGTCCATTGATAGCTACAACTGTAGATGCTGTAACCTTGACTGTTTACTTTGCAATTGCAACAGCATTATTAGGAATTTAACCAGTATTTAACGAGCTGAAGATACCCAGCTCGTTTTAGTTTTTTTGTAAATTGTACAGCGATTTAAACGGAAACTAAAAATTTAATAAACAAGTTAAAAATATGTTAAATTTATTTAAAAAAGTTTTTGCCTTAAAATAATTGACAAAGTAACACCGTAATAGTATAATAATTTATTTATTTGACAATAATACTATAGTGTGGTATAATTATAAACATAATGAGTGTCCCTACACTCCATTGCCCCATCTAGGGAGATTCCATGGAAGGTGGTTTTAATTTTTGGAGATTAATACTGTATCAAAGATTAGAAAAGATTTAGAGGGATGCATAGGCCAAAAAGTTATTCTAAAGGCAAACAAAGGTAGAAAAAAGACAACTGTAAAAGAAGGAATACTAGAGTCTGCTTATCCCAGCTTGTTCGTAGTACGGATATCAAATCAGTATGACAGCATAAGAAGGGTATCTTACACATACTCTGACGTATTAACTTCCGCTGTTGAAGTAGTTGTTTGTAGCGAAGTTGAAAGAGAAACTAAAATATCTTAAAGAGCTCCGTTCAGTAAAAAAGACTGAACGGAGTTTTTTATGACCTAACCCGATTTGCAGTGTAGTTCTGCAAATCGATGGTAGGTCAAACGCAATGAGCACCAATTTTATGTGAAGCTGACTTGACCCAACGAACGATAGTGAGTTGAAGGTAAGTCATTCGCAAGTAATACCAAATCTATGCGAGTGTAAGGAGCAAATAGATTTGATTCATTATACTGCGGCGTATGCGAACAAATAAAATTGTGTAGCGAGACTGCGGAATACTCTCGCAAAAACATTTATGATTTAAATTATCTCGACTTCGAAAAAATTTAAATCATAAATCACTTTGCCTATTCATATATATGTTCATAGGATGTATTAGGAATATTCAGGGGGGTTAAAATATGGCTATTGAACTTATTAAAGAAACTTTTAAGGTAGAGGAATTGAAGGGCAACAATGACAATCAGGTATTAGTTGAAACTGAAATATATCTAAATCCTTCAGAAGCTACTGTAGAAAAGATTTTATGGGTACAGGGCAAGGCAGATGTATTGAATACCAAAATCATACAGGATAAGCTAATCGTAAGTGGAAATATCAAGTTTAATCTTCTTTACAAGAGTGGAGATGAGGAAAACAGCATCCATATACTTGAATCTATGAAGGAATTCAGGGAGGAAATAGATATATGGGGAGCAGATGAGGACATGATATCCAAAGTAAAATCCAGTATTGAATATATTGAATGGGATATGGAAGAGGGTATGGTTCTATTAAAGGCTCTTATTAATCTTTATGGTGAAGTGAAAGAATTTAAGAGGATTGAAGCTATAAAGGAAATTGTAGGCGGGGAAGGTCTACAGACTAAAAAAGAGAATGTAAATTACAAGGAAGTAATAGGTAGGGAGATATCCTATGTTAATGTAAAGGATGTATTAAGGCTGGATGATAGTGCTCCTGAAATTGACGAAATTATAAAATTCAATATTAGTACAAGGGAAATAGAAACTATGGTAGTAGATGACAGAATGATAACTTCAGGTGAAGTTCTAGTTAACTTAATCTATAATGGGGGCAATATGATACATTCTCAGAAAGGTATCATACCATTTAATCACTTTATAGAGATGCCGGGAGTAAATCCAGACCTTCAAGGTCAACTGGAGCTTGAAGTGGTAGAAGGCCTCTACGAAATAATAGGTAATGAAGATGGTGAAAGAAGGCTAGTTGATTTAGAAGTTAAGGTTAGAGCAACCGGTAAGGTATATGAAAATAAGTCCAGGGACTTAATAGTAGATGCATATTCTACAAAGGAAAATGTGATCTTGGAAAGGGAAGAGATTAGGATAAATGAAAGTCTTAAAGATTTTACCTACGAAGAGAGCCTAGATCTTGAGATTTCGGATATAGATGCAAGTGAAGTCCTTATGGTAGATGGAGTTGTCAACCTTCTTGAAAAAAAGCTTACTGATGAATCCGTTATCATTGATGGAGTCCTAGCTCTTGAAATTCAATATATTGACCGCGTATCAAGCGAGTTTAATAGCCATAAGTTGGATTTTCCTTTTAGGTCAAATATTTATGAACATGAAGATGGAGCAGAAATTCTTGAAGTAGAATCTTCCTTGGATAGTCTGGATTATAATTTAAAGCGTGATGGTCTTAGTATCTCCGGCAAGGTGGGATTTGATATAAGCCTTGGAAGGGATAAAAAGATATATTCAATTAAAGAGATAAAAGAAACTGATGAGGTAATTGACAAGAAAAACAAACCAAGTATTACAATCTATTTCGTACAAAAAAATGATGAGTTATGGGATATTGCCAAGAGATACAATACAACCACAGAACAGATTCTACTATCCAA
>CAZAJU010000053.1:3462-11749 GCA_964485455.1 uncultured Tissierella sp. | reverse complement strand
GTAAGAAGTAAGAGCTAAAAGCTAGAAGCTAAATCTAGAAACTGTTCACTGTGTTTTTATTTTATGCTATAATTAAAGGGTTAGATAAACTTAAGGAGAAATATAATGGAAGAATTACATTTAAAGTCCTATGCGAAGGTAAATTTAGCCCTTGAAGTTCTTTATAAACGAGAAGACGGATATCATGAAATAGACAGTATAATGCAGCAAATAGATTTATGTGATGAGCTTGTATTTATAGAAAAAGACGAAGGAATAACAATTGAATCCAATTCTAGTGAAGTTCCACTTGATTCATCCAACTTAGTATATAAGGCTTGGGAGATTATGAAGGAATTCTCTGGTATAGACAATGGCATCAGCATTAGAATAGATAAAAAAATCCCTATAGCAGCAGGTTTGGCTGGAGGTAGTTCAAATGCTGCGGCAACCTTAAGGGCTATAAACCAGCTTTGGAACCTTAAGCTTTCAGAAGAAGAGCTTAGGGAAATTGGGGTAAGAATTGGTGCTGATATCCCATTTTGCATAATGGGAGGAACGGCCAGGGCAAAGGGTATAGGTGAGAAATTGACTAGGTTAGAATCGTTTAATGATAAATGCATTCTCATTGCAAATCCGGGAATAAGAATAGCATCTGCCTATGCATATTCTAAGTTGGACTTAGATGGAGAAAAATATGAACCAACTAAGCTTATAGAGTCCATGGAAAGAAATGATTTGATAGGGGTTTCGGCAAAACTTTATAATAGACTTGAAAAAGCAATTATAGCTGAAAATCCTATAATTCGAACTATTAAGGATATGATGAATGCCAATGGAGCTTTGGGTTCTTTAATGAGCGGAAGTGGTTCAACGGTATTCGGCATATTTGATGATGAAGAAAAAATGGAGTTTGCCAACAAGAAGCTATCGGAATCTATATCTAAGGTATATAGCTGTAAGACAATATAGTATAAAAAAACCACCTACAGGTAATATTACTTACGAAAGGTGGTTTTTTTATGCTCAGAAACGTTTCAAAGGATATAGAAATAACACTTGAATATATAAAAGACCGATTTAAAGACTGTGACGATGTAATCTATAGGAGTCTAGAAGTCGGTCGTGATTGTGGAGTAAAGCTTGTTTTTATTATGATAGATGGACTGGTTGGTTCCACTGATGTAGCCGACTTTGCCATAGAAAACCTGGTGATGGAAAGCGATTTAAATGTACTCGGATTGGAATCCTATAAGGAAAGTCTGATAAATTATCTAACCAAGGTAGGAGTTACCAGTGCTGATATAAAGGAAGAGAAGGATATTGAAATAATACTCAATATGATAATGTCTGGTGAAACAGTACTTCTAATAGACGGAATAGATTCAGCTATTATTATATCATCTAGAGGCTGGGCTTCAAGAAGTGTATCAGAGCCTGTGACTGAAGCTGTAATCAGGGGCCCTAGAGATGGGTTTACTGAAAACTTAAGAACCAATACTGCCTTGGTAAGAAGAAGAATAAAGGATACCAGATTTAAGATTAAGCAGTATAGTGTGGGTGTAAGATCCAAGACAAGCGTAGCGCTTTTGTACATTGAAGATATTGTAGATGAAAAGCTTTTAAATGAAGTCAAAAAAAGGATTTTTAATATAGATATAGATGCAATTTTAGATAGTTCAATTATAGAGCATTTAATAGAAGATAATTATCTAAGTATATTTCCCCAGGTGGAAAACACGGAAAGACCGGACAGTGTTGCAGCATCTTTATATGAAGGTAGGGTAGCCCTAATCGTTGACAATTCACCTTTTGTGCTTTTGATGCCTGCAACCATTGGGACCCTTCTGCAATCATCTGAGGATCATTATAACAGATGGATGGAAACCTCTGTAGTAAGGATTATAAGAGTAATAGCGGTTCTTATGTCGGCTTTAGGTTCTGGGCTATATATTTCGGTAATATCATATCACCCGGGGCTACTTCCTTCTACACTCCTTTATTATATTGCTGCCAGTAGAATAAACGTACCCTTTCCTGCAGTTATAGAGGCTGGTTTAATGGAGCTGACAATGGAGATTATTAGACAGGCAGGTACAAGAATATCTGGTCCTATCGGAAGTACGGTAGGTATTGTAGGTGGTCTTATAATCGGCCAGGCAGCTGTAGAAGCGGGAATAGTCTCGAACCTTATGATAATAGTAGTTGCACTAACTACAATATGTTCCTTTGCCATACCGTCATATGAGCTGGCATCCGCCTTAAGGGTCTGTAAATTCGGGTTTATAGTTTTAGCAGGGGTATTGGGACTCTATGGTGTTATGATAGGAATTATCCTCATTATTAGCCATCTAATAATCCTTAACAGCTTTGGAATACCATTTTCTTCCCCGTATTCCGGTGTTGGCATTGAAGAAGGGGATTTAAAGGATACTTTAGTTAAGGCTCCAATTCAAAGATTATGGATGAGACCTGGATTTACTAATCCTAAGAATAAACGCAGAATGGGAAGGTTGAATAGCGATGAGTAAAGACCCTAGAATTTCACATATACAGCTTCGCGGACTTATTGTATCAAATGTTGTTGGAGTAGGTATTCTGGCACTTCCCAATTCTCTTGCAAACAATGTGGAGAACAACGGATGGTTCGTCATAATTATTTCTGGGACTTTGTTTATTGGCATTTTTATGCTATATGATCAGATATTTAAGCTTTATCCTGGAAAAGATTTCTTTGAAATAGCTAAAGAGACCTTAGGATTTTTCTACTATCCAAGCATAATGGTTCTTTTGTTATATTTTATTCTTTTTGCTGCTGTCATCGCAAGAAACTTGGGAGAGCTTATGAAAATATTTTTACTTCAAACTACACCTATTAGTGTAATAATTATTGTTTTTTTAGTAGTCTCCACCTATATTAGTTCACATGAAATAGATTCTGTAGCAAGACTTGGATATATTCTATATCCAATCGTTATTATATTTACCGGAGTTATAGTTGCTATATCCTTGGCAAAGGCAGATTTTACTCATTTGCTTCCTGTTCTTAGGACTGATTTAAAGTCTATTGTTAAAGGTATAGGAACTAGTGCTTTCAGTTTTTATGGTATTGAAATAGCATTATTTGCAATCCCTTATGTGGAGGATAGAGATAAGGTTTTGAGGTCAGGTGTAGTTGGAATTGTCACAGTTACATTAATCTATATACTATTGTACGTTATTACAATAACTCATTTTAGTATTGAGCAAGTAAAGACAACAGTTTATCCCATACTTCTACTAGTGCGACAGACGGACTTACCAGGGTTTTTCTTGGAGAATTTGGATGGCATAGTTATAGCATTATGGGTTTTAGTCGTTTTTGATACGATGGTACCAAACTACTTTGCGGCTGCGAAAGTATTATCCAAAACTTTTAAAACAAAACACCACAAATCCTTTGTCTTAGGACTAATACCAGTAATACTTGTAATATCTATGTTGCCGGAAAATTTCATAGTGTTACAAAATACTGTGCAAAAATATCAACATATCCTCGCGGTTTTTACTTTGTTATTGATTCCTATGTGCATATTAATATCTGGCTATATTAGAAAGAAGGTTTCTAAATGAAAAAGCTTATTCTGGCTACTATCATATCAACTTCTCTTGTACTCTCAGGATGTTGGGATATGATGGAGATAAACAATCGAATTTATCCTTATTCTGTTGGTTATGATATAGATGTAAATCCCGAAGGGAAATATAAAATAACATATTCATATCCAAATATATTAGCCTTAGGTAAGAACCCGACTTCTGACAAAAAAACATATGTTGTTACTAAACATGGTGACACTGCCTTTGAGGCTAAGTACCGTCTTAGTAAAAAAGTTGCCTATCCTCTAGATTTAAAGCATTTAAAGGTCATAATTTTTTCTCAGGATGTTTTAAATAATGAAGATATGATAAGAGAAATTACAGATGGAATAATGAGGGATTTTATAGCAAATAAAAGCACCCAGCTTATAGTAACAAAAGTTAGTGCTGAAAAATTACTTCAAGATACGCTTAATGCTACAGAACAACAAATAGTAGGAGGGGTTATTTATAACCTTCTTCTAAATAGACAAGGGTCTGCTTTTTTTACTCCTATAACCATGAGTAACTTCAATGAGGATATGGATATCAGCAAATCAGCAATAATTCCTGTGGGATATTCTATGAATAATGAGGTTTTTATTGAAGGTGGAGCAGTTATAAAGGACTATAAGCTTGTGGGTTTCCTTTTACCTAAAGAAAATAGAGCTATTGCTCACCTTAATAATAAGGTAAGGTCAGATGGAGTGAATTTTGATTATAAGGGAGTGGATATTACTCTTATGATTACAGAAAGCAAAAGCAAAAAGAAGCTTATAAGTCAGGATGAAAACCTTAAAATGAAACTTAATCTAACAATGGAAGGTCATATTCATAGCTTTACAAATAAAAAAGGTATGGAGATTGATACTAATCAAGAAAACAAGGAAATCGAAATGGCAGCTGCGAAGGTAGTAGAAGGAGAACTTCAAAAGGCAGTGGATAAGGTTCAAAAGGAACTAAAGGCAGATGTTCTATTTATTGGGTCGTATCTAAATAAATTTCATCCAAAATTATGGAAGGAAATAGAGAAGGATTGGGATAAAATATATCCTGAAATAGATATAGATCTAGATGTAGAGGTTAAGATAAGAAGAAGAGGACTGATTAAATAAGAGGTAAGAGGTAAGAGGTAAGAGGTAAGAGTGAAGAGGGCGACGTTCCGTCGCTTTTCACTGTTCACTGTAATTGTGTAATCACAAATTTACAAAGGAAATTATTAAATGAATAAAAGCTCTTTAACTTGTCCATAATATATGACAAGGGGGAGAGAGATATGAAATACAAGAAATTAATAATCATCTTATCTATATTTATAGTGACATTTACCTATATAATTCATCCTATAATAGAGGAGAAATATTTAATCCAAAATCCTTTTTCGAAGGAAAATGAAAAATCCTATAATGATGATGTTATAAGATTTCATGTTAGAGCGAATAGTGATAGCAAAGAAGATCAGGACCTTAAGCTAAAGGTAAGGGATGAGATTCTAAAGGAAATGGCACAAAGATTTAAAAGTACAACATCCATTGAGGAAAGCAGAACTATCATTAATAATAATATAGAAGAGATTAAATCTATAGCAGAGGGTGTAATAGCTGAAGAGAACAAGAATTATTCAGTAGATGTGTCCCTTGGCATAGAAGAATTTCCCGTTAGAACCTATGGTAATTTAATATTTCCACAAGGTAATTATGAAGCTCTTGTAGTAGAAATCGGTGAAGCCAAGGGACAAAACTGGTGGTGTGTTATGTTTCCGCCCCTATGTTTCGTAGATATGACCTTTACCTTTTCATATACAGAAGCGGAAAGTCAATTAGGAGATTATATTATAGATGAAGAACAGCCTTTGAAGTTAAAAAGCAAGATTGTTGATTTTGTGAAAAGTATAGTTAAGAAGTAAGAAGTAAGAGGTAAGAGGTAAGATTAAACAACGAACAGTGAACAGTGAACAGTGAACAGTGAACAGTGAACAACAAGTTTGTAAACCCGAAGGTAGTCTAGTATTCTCGGATTTTTATTACTTAAAAGTATGACCTAAATAATTGTGAATTGCAAAAATCATGTATAATTTTATCCTTTTTACAGAAAATAACTAAAACACTGGAAGGAGGATTAAAATTGAAAAAGAAAGCATTTATAACATTGGCGTTGATTCTTGGATTCACTGCAATAATTCAGTTCTATGAACCAACATTCAATGCGAACTCAGAAAGTAAATATAGCATGCTATCTAGAAACCTTTATTGGGGAAATCAAGGTGAGGATGTAAAAAGAGTGCAGGATAAGCTCCTTAGATGGGGATACTATGACGGTCAGGTGGATGGACTCTATGGAGCCAGAACCTACAGGGCAGTAAGAAGATTCCAAGCAAGAAATGGACTTAATATAGATGGAATAGTTGGACCTTCTACAGCAGTTGCACTAGGCCTTCCTGAAGCCTTTGCCAAGCCGGCATCTGCGCAGGGAACCAGTAGATCTGCAGATGAATATCTATTAGCAAGATGTATCCATGGGGAAGCTAGAGGAGAGCCGTATGTAGGAAAGGTTGCAGTTGGGGCAGTTATTCTAAACCGTACAAGAGACCCTAAGTTTCCAAATACCATAGCAGGTGTAATATATCAACCTTTGGCATTTACAGCTGTAGCTGATGGACAAATAAACCTTACACCTAATAAGGACTCCATCAATGCGGCTAGGGATGCATTAAATGGTTGGGATCCAACCTATGGAACGCTATACTATTGGAATCCAGCTACTGCTACCAGTAAGTGGATCTGGTCCAGAAAAGTAACCTTAAAAATCGGCAAGCACTGGTTTGGAATATAACGAGGTAGGAGGAAATTATGAGAGATAGAAGATCATGGATTGCCCCATCGATATTAAGCTTGCTTTTACTATTATCAGTAGTATGGGGATATAATCAATACAACATAAAATCGCAATATGAGGTTGCATTGGATAATCATTATCAAAGGCTTTTTTACGATGTAAAAAGCCATGTGGATAAGGTTCAGACCTCATTATCAAAGGCATTGTTGGCCACAACAAAAGAAAGAAATGTACTGTTGTTTTCTCAAATAATGAACGAAGCAACTTCGGCAAAAGAAAAGTTAGCACAGATGCCCATATCACACAATGATATAGCTTCAACAGAGAAATTTTTAACTCAGGCTGCAGATTATTCTTATTTTATTATACAAAAGCATATGGAAGGTCAGGAGATAACTCCTGAGCAGAGATCGGCATTAAAGAACATACAGCTAAATACTCAAGCCTTCAACAATGAATTGAATACCCTTGCATCAAGCCTTGCTGAGGAAAATTTTATAGTAGGAATGGCAAAAGCGGGAGTGAATAATCAAAAGAATCAAGGAACATCTACAAATACATTTGTAACTAGCCTAGTAAATATGGATAAGGAAGTATCAAAGGCTCCTGAATTGATATATGATGGACCCTTTGCAGACCAAATGCTAAATAGAAAGCCTGTGGGTTTAAGCGGCAACAACGTAGATTTAGAAACCGCTAAGAAGTCTGCATTGGATTTTATAGGAAGAGATAGAGCAGGGGAGATTCAAGCCTTTGAAGAGGGAGAAAATATGAATGAAGTAAGAATCCCTGTATATACACTTCAGATTGCCGATAAAAATCAAAAGGACCTAATCACTTATATAAGTGTCTCCAAGCAAGGTGGTAAGGTAATAAATATGACAACTCCAAGGGGAGTCAATCAAAAAAACCTCTCTATAGAGGAAGGGCTTAAAAAGGCTCAGGAGTTTCTAAATAAAAAGGGCTTTAAGAATATGGAGCCAAACTATAATCTAAGATATGACGGAACTGTTTTATACAACTTCGTATACAATCAAAACGATGTAACCATATATCCTGATCTAATAAAGGTAAAGGTAGCACTGGACACAGGGGATATAGTAGGCTTTGATGCTGCAGCATATTATATGAACCACCAGGATAGAAACCTAGATCAAGTAACTCTTACTGAAGCTCAGGCCCAAAAGCAGATAAAGACTAACTTTGATATAGATTCTGTAAGATTAGCCCTTATACCAAAGGGTAAGGAAGAAGTGGTATGCTATGAATTCAAAGGAAAATATGAAGGAGCAGATTTTATAGTATATATAAACGGAAAAACAGGCCAAGAAGAACAAATCCTACAAATAATTAAAAATGAAAATGGAACTTTAACTTTCTAGTATTCTATAGACGCTCGCTGAGCGTCTATTTATTTTTGAATGGTCAATTCCTCCCATCCTATCATTCCGAGTTTAGTCGAGGAATCTCTGGTTTATGTTTAGAAGTTTACAAAAAGAGGTATAATTTTTATATAGACTAAAAGTAATATTGGGAATTAATCTGGGGGGATTAAGAAGATGAAATTATATATTAGCACCTTTGGCAATTTTGACATAAGTGATGAGAATAGTTCTTTAATGAAGGATGCAGCTAGACAATATCGTTTATATAAGCTGCTTCAATATTTTATAACCTTTAGGAATAAGAAGCTGCTTCCTGAAACTATTATAGATAATCTATTCAGGGATAGTGAATCTGCTGACCCTAAAAATGTTCTTAGAACTCAAATCTTCAGACTTAGACAAACACTTAAAGGAATAATTCCAGAAACTGAAAATGAATCTGAATATATGGCTGTAAGCTTTAATAATGG
>CAZAJU010000053.1:0-3362 GCA_964485455.1 uncultured Tissierella sp. | reverse complement strand
GATGAAGATAGAAATGAAGAAATTATAGGGCTTTGTGAAGAAGCTCTTATTATCGAGCCTTACGAAGAAATTATACATGTTTTTCTGATGGAAGCCATGCTAAAGCTTGGCTTGATTACTAATGCTAAAAATCATTATGAGTATGCCACAGAATTAATCGAAAAGGAAATGGGTGTAAAATCATTTCAAGGATTTAAAAATATTCACCGTAAGATAATGAATTTTTTAAGCGAGAAGACGGATATAGATATTTCAAATGTAGAAGGCAAGCTAGGGGATAAGGACGATGATAGTGCCTTTTACTGTGATTTAGATTATTTTAAATTTCTATATAATGTTCAAAAAAAGAAATCCTTAAGACAAAATGAATATGATTTAATCAGCTTAATAACCTTGAATGAAAGAATAGAATATGATGAAGATGATATTAAGAAATGGGTAAAGCACATGACAGATATACTAAAGAATTCCTTAAGATCATCAGATGCCTTTACATTCTGGAACGATAATCAAATTCTTATGTTATTACATGAAGTCAAGGATAATGGTAAAGAGATAATAGAAAAGAGAATTAGAGAAAAACTAGATAATTCATATGATATAAGGATTACTTTTGAAGCTTTATTGGAGGATAGCATACTTTCGGAAAGTTATTAATTTTAAATGAAGTAGTATTAAATTAAAATATAATTGAAATATAATTGAAATATAATTAGTTTGTACGGTAAATGTAATTGGCAATGGATATACTATAGATACAGATAATATCAATATAGTAGTCTGTATGTTGAGGTGATATTTATGGAATATCCATCCAAAAATGATTTCTTCTTAATTTTCAAACCAATTTATAACAATCAAGGTTTGTTTGTTGACTATATGCTTGTTAGTCATAGCAAGAATTTTTATGAAGCTACAAATTTAAATTTTGATAATATGATTGGGGAAAGGGCATCGAATATTATCTCAGATAATGAGGTCCTTGGACTTAAATACCTCTATGACAATATGGTGCCTAGTACTATAAGGAAGCAGGAAGTAGAAGTTGAGGAACTTAAAAGATTGTATATGGTCAATATCTTTAGTGATGAAAACGATTACCTAATATTATTTTATAACGATATTACCAACATTGAAGAATATAGGGCATACAATACAAATGATTTATCTAAATCTGGAAATAATGTTTATGGCAACAAGAGTGAGTCAAGAATATACTATAAGGATTCTTTGACAGACCTATATACAAGAGCCTTCTTCAATGAAGAACTATCCCGTTTGGATACACCAAGGCAGCTACCCCTTACAGTTATAACGGGAGATGTAAACAGTCTAAAGCTCATAAACGATGCATTTGGCCATATAATGGGTGATAATGTTCTCAAGAGAGCAGCAGAGATAATGAAGAGGAACTTCAGAAAAGAGGATATAATTAGTCGTATAGGTGGAGATGAGTTTGCGGTACTTCTTCCTAAAACTTCGGAAAAAACAGCACTTGAAATCGTAAAAAGAATAAAGGAGGAATGTATCTTAAGTCCTGTTGATTATTTGATTATCAGTATAAGCTTTGGAGTTGCAACAAAGGTAGATGAATCTCAGGATATCCAAAAGATAATTCAAAAGGCAGACAACAGGATGTATTATATGAAGATCAAGGAGAAGAAGGATGCTAAGCTTTCACTCATAAACAATCTAAAGCTTAAGCTTGAAGAAATAACCTTTGAAACAACTGCTCATTATAAACGATTGGAAATGCTTAGTATGATGATGGCGGAAAAGCTTGGATTAGGAGAAAAGGAAAAAGAAGAACTGAGGTTACTATGTGAGTTCCACGATATAGGTAAAATTGGTATACCAAAGCAAATCCTCCAGAAGGAAGATTCCCTTGATAAAGATGAATGGGAGGATATAAAACGCCATAGTGAAATCGGATATCATATATTTAAGGAAATTAATAATAATAATTCCGTGAACGATTTAATTCTTGTACATCATGAGAGATGGGATGGTAATGGATATCCTGGATTCTTAAAGAGTGATGACATACCTATTGTCGTAAGAATCTTTTCACTAGCAGATTCATATGAGGCTATGGTAAACGACAGACCATACAAAAATAGAATCAGTAAAAAAGAAGCACTAAGGGAAATTAAGAACAAAGCAGGAACCCAATTTGATCCAAAACTTGCGGAAGTATTTATAGAATTGATGGAAGAAAAATCAGCATAAAAATTAAATAATGGGCAAACTTAGTGAAAACTAAGGACGCAAAGCCATGAATCTAAAGCGAAAGCTATGATAGTCAGGTTGCAATGTTAATTAATATTGCAACCTGACTTTTTTGTTAGAAAGTAAAAAGGTAACATAAAGGAGGTAAGAAAAGTGAAAAAGACATTAAGGAAATTAAGTTTGACTATAGCTATAGTAATGTTTCTAGGTAGTATGTTTAGCAGTGTGGCTTTTGCTAATGGGCAAGCTGTATGGACCACTGATGGAGATGGGGTAACACAAGATGGAAATAATTATAATTCTAAAGAGGAAGTATATGTTAGAATCGGAGCAAATGTATTTACTACACCAGGAGCTATAACTATTGAAGTAAAAGGTAAGGGAAATACTATTATTGCAGAAGGAACGTATAACATTGAAGATGTAAGCATAATAAATGGATTTAAATTGTGGGATTATGTGTCTTATAATGGCAATGATGGATACCCTGATAGTGAAAATGGTCATTACACAGTAATAGTAGGAACAGAGGAGCAAGGATTTAAGAGCGATGGATTTAATGTTGTTGAAAGCAGTTCAGGACCAACATATTACAAATTAACAGTAACATACAAGTATGAAAATGGAGAAACAGCAGCAACAACATATGAAGATGCAGCAATGGTAGAAGGTCAAGAATACAATGTAGCATCACCTGCATTAGAAGGATATACAGCATCAAGAGTAAATGTAACAGGAACCATGCCAGCAGAAGATAAGTTGGAAGAAGTAGTATATACGCCAATACAAACAAATCCAACGTATTACAAATTAACAGTAACGTATAAGTATGAAAATGGAGAACCAGCAGCAACAACATATGAAAATGCAGCAATGGTAGAAGGTCAAGAATACAATGTAGCATCACCTGCATTAGAAGGATATACAGCATCAAGAATTAATGTAGCAGGAACCATGCCAGCAAGTGATAAGTTGGAAGAAGTAGTATATACGCCAATACAAACAAATCCAACATATTACAAATTAACAGTAACATACAAGTATGAAAATGGAGAAACAGCATCAACAACATATGAAGATGCAGCAATGGTAGAAGGTCAAGAATACAATGTAGCATCACCTGCATTAGAAGG
>CAZAJU010000052.1:0-14407 GCA_964485455.1 uncultured Tissierella sp. | reverse complement strand
GTTAAAACTAAAAGAGACCAAATTAAATTTACCGCTAAGGTTACTGATGAAATACCATCAGGAGAAGTGGATTTGAACATGGGTGGGGGTTCATCCTATCAAGCTGAATCTTGGGCAAATTCAAATACTAACAAATTGACAGATGATGAAAATAGAGATTATATCTCCGGATTCCCTATTTATAAAGCATTGCTTTGTGAAGTTGAAAAAATAGGATAGCTTAAAGAATAATTTATAACTTCTAACAAAAAGAAGGTTGCCCTCTTGGACAACCTTCTTTTAAAATAATTCAGTTATTCAGGCCTGACACCTTTTTAAACAAGTCTACAAGCTATTACGTTCTTTCTCTTATTCGGAAACTTTAAGCACCAGTTACCAATAAATCTTATTTCTGGCTTATCTTTTTTAACATTTTTAATCATTTCTATATAAGTATCCCCATCAACATTAATTTCTTCTGTTTCTAATAGTTCAATTTCTTTTAATGAAGTTGACGTTTTACCACATAGATGGACTACTGTATCTCCTAATTGACCTTCAATTCTCTTTAGGATGTTGTACATAGTTTTTCCACCAAAATCCCTATATATCTTTGGACCAACTATATCAAAGGTACCAGCTGGGTCTGTGAGTGAGACAATAGTGACCCCTCTTTTTATTCCTTCTAAAATATATGCCACTGTGTTGTCTTCTATAATTTTTAATAGCTTAACCACATTGTCCTTATCTTTTCTAATGGCTTTAAAAAACACTTCACTAGAGATTACTGATGTAGCCGTAGTTATAGGTCCAGTTACTTCAAAAACTATATCTTGGCCTTCATCCTTTAATATGCTTATTGCCTCTAAAATCTCGGCGATTCTTCCACTCTTTAAGTCAAAATCTCTTAAATCATCTACTTGACTTAAATCCTTAAATACTGGTTCTTTAATTCTATTGCCAAACTTATGATCATAGGTTATTTTTGCACCAAGAGCTTCAGCTTCAGTAGTATGGCAAAATGGCAATACACAATAACCTTTATTATCCTCTTCATTTAAGGCCTTCGATAGGATAACAATTTTACTTGCATCCTTGTTAATTTCCTCATAGGTCCCGCCAATTTTTTCTACTATATCATCTGGTATATTTGCAACTTCATTACCCTTACACTTAAATATATTTTCTACTCCCACTTATGCCACCTCCTCTAAAAATTAAGCTCAGCTACGAATACTTCCTGAAAATTTTCCTTAAGGGACAATTCAAGGACCTTCATATCCTTCTTAATATGATATACTTCCTTAGTGCAAGCTTTATTGGTCAAGGCAAGCCTTGCCCCTTCTAGAGATGTATTTCCTAAGAATTTAATCTCTCCATCAAAACCCTTAGGGATTAAACCTATTTCGATTATATTTTTTTGGTTGATATGGTATCCAAATGATCCAGCTATATATACAAGTGGTATTTCCTCTATTGATGTTCCTATCTCATCTAACATCATTATTACACCTGCAGCAATAGCTCCTTTAGCTAGCTGAACTTGTCTTATATCCTTTTGAGAAATATATATATCCTCACTTATATAGAAGTTCTTATCTACTAATCTATCACCTATTCTAGGTTCTATATTTTTATTCCATCTTCCAGTTTTATTTACTATACCTCTTCTAACTAGGGCACCAACTATATCAATAAGACCGCTACCACAGATACCTATGGCTTTCCCATCCCCTATTGTTGAGTATTCAATATTATAGTCTTCATCAATATCAAACTTCTCTATGGCTCCCTCTTCGGCACGGCACCCACATTCAATATTCATACCTTCCAAGGCAGGGCCTGCTGCTGTCGATGTACATATGATCTTTCCGTCCTTTAAGGCTGCAAGCTCACCATTAGTCCCAATATCTATATATAGGGCACTTTCATTGTTCCTAAAACCTGATGCCATAATACCAGATACTACATCTCCACCTACATAGGATGAAGCCGATGGAATTAAAGTCAATAAGGCTTCAGGATTACCTCCTAGTGATAAGTCTCTGGCTCTAAGGTATTCACAACTTAAAAATATTGATCTATAAGGCGCCTGAGATAAGGATTCAGGATTTACCCCTAATAGGAGATGTAGCATGGTAGTATTTGCTCCGATGACGATATGATAGATACTATCAGCAGTATATGTAGTACCTATTATTTTTTCCATGGATCGATTTATTTCATCTATAATTAACTTTTGAAGTTTAAGGGCTCCTTCTGGGTTTTCCATACAGTAGGTAATCCTTGTAAGAACGTCCCCCCCATATTGTGTTTGAGGGTTTAAAGAAGACATAGACCCAACTGTTTTTCCTGTAGTTAAGTCTATTAAATAAAAAGATACCCCTGTTGTTCCAATGTCTACTGCTAAACCTAATACATCCTTTTTAAATGATGTAATATCCAATAGTAATTTATCCTCATAAACTACTCCCCATATATCCTTGATTCTTTCTTTTTCAATAGCAACCATTTTTCTATATATTTCTGGTGAATCTACTTTATAACCTAAAGAATCAACATAAGGGACAGGACTGGACCTATCAATTTGTGGAAGGGTGACTAATTTAATCGGACTGTCTAATGGAACTTCAATGCTATAACCCTTACTTATTGTCTTTAACACTTTCTTCTTTTCTATTAACTCTACTTCTACATCCCCAAGGACTTCAGCCAGACATGATAATCTTTCAAATTTTTCTTCATTAATCATCCTTGTTTCTGGATATTTTGCTTCAGACAGAAGACCTCTAGCAATTACCTTACACTTACCGCAAAGTCCTAAGCCATTACATGGAGTTTCGATATTTAAATTTGCTTTTCTAATTGCATCTAATAAAATTGTGTTCTTATCAACTTCAACGCTTATATTTTCATTAACAAAACTTACTTTTGGCATAAATATTTCCTTTCAATACTGCTTAATATTTAGTCAAATAAGGCCTTTATAGAATCCTTATCCAGTTCATTTCCAATAACAGTAACCTGACCTATTGGTCTTACCTTTCCCTCTACTATATTAAAGCTACTTGGTGTAAAATCAAAATCAATCCACTTCTTATTAGCATCTAAAAGAGAGCCTTTAGCTCGCAAAATTTTACCATAGCTTGGGTCATTTAGGGATTTTAGAGTTGACTCAAGGTCTTCCTTTTTATATGTCTTCATGGTCTCAAAGGAGCTATAGTCAAATTTATCATCAGCATCCTCATGATTGTGGTCGTGATGGTGGTCGTGATTATGGTTGTGATTATGGTCATGGTAATCATGATGGTCATGACCATGAGTCTTACTATTAGGACTTAATTTATTTGACTCTCCAATTTCTAAAATATCTCTAGCATTCAATTGATCCCAAGGTGTTGCTATAATACTTCCATGAGGATTCAATTCTCTTACAGACTTTATTACACCATTAACCATTTTTTCATCTGTTAATTGGGCCTTGCTCAAGGCTATTATATTTGCATTTATTATTTGATCTGTATAAAAGTTTCCAAAGACTTCTATATAATCTTCAAATTCTAAGATATCTACAATAGTCATAGCCATGTTTAATTCAATATCTTCTGTTTTTTTACTTCTATTAACTGCAGATATTATATCCGACAGCAAGCCTACTCCTGTTGGCTCAATTATAATTCTTTTAGGCTTATATTCTTCTATAAGGTCTTTAATAGCCATTTGAAAATTTCCAGAAAGGGTACAGCATATGCAGCCTGAAGTAATGGACTTTATTTCTACTCCTGATTCTTTTAGCCTATCCCCATCTATACTTATGTCTCCAAATTCATTTTCAATTATGGCTACCCCTTCACCTAGGGCCTCTTCCGATAATAGTTTCTTAATCATAGTTGTTTTTCCAGCTCCTAGGAAACCGGATATAATATCTATTTTTACCGTCATTATTTACTCCTTTATCCTTGACTTTTTGCTGTTACTAGCAAGGCTTTTATATTTTCCATTGAAGACTGAGTACCAAGTCCACATGCTGGTGAAAGTATATTTACACCATTCTTAATAGCCGTTTGAGCCATAGTCTGAACCTTGTCTGGGTTAGCAGTCTCAAGGGCAAATGAACTTACATTACCCATTAATATTTTGTCATCACCTAGGTGTTCTCTTATATCCTTTATGCCAACTATAGCATCGAAAGAAAATGCATCAGCATGCAATAGTTTTAGCTCCTCATAAACACTATGCATTTGGCCACATATATGAACAATCACAGGTGTATTTTTATCAACCTCTCTAAGTCCGTCTATTAATTTATTTAGATATTCAATAGCATACTCTTGGAAATATTTTGGTCCTAATATTTCTCCCGTACCACTTGGGTCGGATATAGCTATAACATCTGCCCCTGCCTTAATTTGAGCTTGTCCAAACTCAATAATTTGATCTGTAACATACCCCATAAAACCATGGGCATCTTCTTTTTTTCTTCTTAATTCCTTATAGTAAATAACTGGGTCCATAAGTGACGAAGCCACACTAATAGGCCCTGAAAGGTTTCCTATTACAGGAACACCATCATCTTTTTCCTTTAATAACTTGACAGCATCCACTGTTATCTTTGCTCTTCCCTTATTTACATCTAAATTGCTTAGTTCTTTATAATCAGATACGGAATCTATTACATAGTCAACAACATGGGGTTCGAACTTATCATTTCCCATGTCAATTTTTCCCCCACCAATGCTTTCTACTTCTATAGTCATACAGAAGGGAACTCCATAGTTTTCAAACATACCATATTCGTATACACCAGCAGCAAGGTCTGCCATTTTCTGGGCATCTAAATGGGCATCTGGCCACATAATTCCTGTCTTATGCATCAATTCAGTAATAACCATGTTCATCATACCACCTGGACAAATACATGGAACCCTATCCACTGAATTGCCCTTAAGTGTATCAAGCAATCTTTCTTTTGAATTCAATACTAAAACCTCCTTTTATGCAGGAATACCCATGCCTACTACTAGCTTTGCAAGGTTAACTGCTTCTACTGCATTTGCTGCGTATCCATTGGCATCTATCTTATTGCAGTATGATTGAGAAATTGGACCTCCACCTATCATTACTTTAACATTTCCATATATACCTTCTTCCTTCAACATTTCTACAACTGTTTTCATTCCTGGCATTGTAGTTGTCATTAAGGTTGATAGACAAACAAGGTCTGCATCTACTTCTTTTGCTTTATCAACAAAATCTTTTAATGGTACATCTCTTCCCAAGTCATACATTTCAAATCCTGCAGTTTCTAACATGATTTTAACTAAGTTTTTACCTATGTCATGTGTATCCCCTTGAACAACTCCGATTACACATTTATAAACTTTTTCATTTTCAAGGTCTTTTTTAGGTAGATGAGGTTGTAATACTTCTAAGCCAGCATACATGGCATCCGAACAAAGTAATAGGTCAGTGATAAAATATTCTTCTTCCTCATACATTTGTCCCGCTCTGTTCATGCCATCTACTAATCCAGCTGTAATCCCTTCTAAGGCATCGTAGCCTCCATTTATGTATTCTTGTGCTAACTCCCTAACATCTTCCTCTTCTTCCATTTCAAATACGCTATCTGATAATAGTTTTAATAATTCTTCCTTTGCTTTACTCACAGTTATTCCTCCCTTTATAATTTATTAAATTATTCTATTCCTAACAATTCTTTATCCAGTGGTAATTTACCATAGATACGAGATGCTTCCATAAATGCATCTATATTTTCAACAGGTACATTTTGTGTAATATCGCAGCCTGAAGCAAGGATAAAACCTTTTGGATTATTATAGCCTTTACGTATAGTCTCTCTTACAGCTTCAAATACTTCTTCTTTACTTCCGTGTAGTAAAACTCCTACTGGGTCTACATTTCCAAGGAGCGGAAGTTGGTTTCCTACTTCTTTCTTCGCGAATTCCATATCTACCACATTATCTATACTTAGCATAGCCCCACCTGTTTCAACTATTTCGTGTATAGTCTTTGAAATATCTCCACACATATGCATAACATGAACTCCACCAGCTTCATTGATTACTTCGTTTAATTCACTAGCATACGGTTTTACAAACTCCTTATATTGATCTATACGAAGCAAAGTACCAGAAGATATAGGGTCACATTGTAGTATGATAATTCCTTCTTTAATATAGTCTACATATACGCCTTTAAGTGCATCTGTAACCTTTCTAAGTAAGGCATGTACTTTTTCAGGAGACTTTCTACTAGCCTTAAGCATCTTTTCTACAGGATATACACTAGCAGCAGCTGTAAATGGCCCAGAAATCAATACTCCTATAGGTACTTCATCCCCTACTCTTTCTTTACAAATTCTACATGCTTCTAAGGTTCTTTGTAACTCTGGATCCTTTTCTTTTGTAGTTAATGAGAAATCTAACTTGTCTAAATCATCTAAGTCCTTTAGGACGTTTTCTTCGACTGCAGGTACACTATCCTCAGGGTCTGTCATTTTGTTACCAAGAGCTCTTCCAATACCGTGAAGTCCATATTCAATAATCATTATGTCATTTCCATACTTATCATAGCATCCAATTTGAGCTGCTGCTTCACTTTCAGCTGTACTCCTCTTTTCTTTATGGGTCACACCTACTACCCTATGTGCGATTGATACTAGTATTGGCATAGATAATATTCTGTCCATTTCTCCACCTGTCATAAATGCTTGCAGCCTTTGATTTGGTGTCATTTGGTCTTCTTTATGCATATAATCCACCCCTATTTATTTTTTCTTATGTAAAAACTGCTACAAGATAATTATACATTAGGTAAATCAAGAGTTCGAATAACTTATTTTTATAAGAATAGGCGTGTTATAGATAGTCTTTATAACCCTTTTTAGTGAAGTAACTAATACTTTTTGAAACCTCCTTCAATTAATAATTGACTTTATGCACAAAAAAGGTAGGGAATTACTCCCCACCTTAATCAATTCACCTAATATATATGTCAATTAAACAGCCGCTTCCTCAGCATATTCTTCCTTGATCATTTCTAAGAATGCTTCTACACTAGTTTTAATTTGTACTACATCTTAATTATTAGGACCTAGCTATGGCTAATGCTTCTTGTATATTCTCAACAGGTGTATTATTCAAACAATTACATCCAAAATCAAAAAGATGATTCCTATATTCCTTCATATCATTTTTAAGGGCTAATGTTCCTTCTCTTATTTCTTCAAGTGTGCCTTGACCTATAAGCTCTATGGGGTCAAGATTTCCTATGAGGACTATATTTTCTGGTATTTTAGGGGCTACAACTTTATAGTCCATTAGCTGATCTAGGCTAATGGCATCTATGTTACAACCAAGCATCATATCCAGATATCGTGACGTATCCCCACAGATATGCATGCCCTTCCAACAATCCAAAGCATCAAAGATTTCATTGAAACTGGGAACCACCATTTCTTCAAAGTGACTTGGACGTAAAGTAACTGTTGCAGGTTCTGCAATAGATATATATTTAGCTCCTGCTTTGTTAACAGCTATTGCATATTGTTTAACCGTTTCCAAGGTAAATTTCAGAATCTCTTTTACAAACTCTTTATCCTTTATTATACATCTTAAGAGGTGGGTGGCACCCGCTAGCTGAATCGCCAAGGTAAAGGGACCTTGTATAGAAACATAAAGTGGTTTATCAATATTATCTGAAATCATTTTTAAACCTTCAAGATTGATTGCCATTCTAGGGCTTGTATGTGGATTGGGTACTTCCAGCTTTCGAATATCTTGAATTGTTCTGATAGGATGATCTTTAACGCTAGGAAAGTCGTAATCTGGCTTTAATAGGTCTAACCCCAGGGCTTCACAGAAGATTACCCCATCACAAAGGGAATATATAAAGTCTGATTCAAAGACCTCATTCATTTTAAGTGCCAGCTCCAGTTGTTTCCTTGGGTCCAAATAGACTTCATAAGTAGTATAACCTACTAGTTTAAGGCCGTTTGTTCCCATATCAGGTAAGAAAAATCCCCTATCTTCACTATTGATATATTCCAGCATTGTCATATCTCTCCAATTCATGATTCCACCTCCTATGTCTTTTATTTACCAATTTTTATATATGCTTGAATATCTATCTTATCTACATATTTTTTATTCTATTTTAGATATCATCCAATTTCTCATCTCTAAATAGTCATTATAATCAAAACTATGGTTAAGCTCAACTCCTTCATCCCCTAAAAATCTCATTGAATCCTTATTTCCCAATAATTGTTCAAGCCTTTGAAATACTGTTTCTTTGTCTATTCTATCTTCTATTGCCTTTAAAAGTAGCCAATCCTGAATTCCGTGAATTATATTTTTTAGTCTTATAGATTCCATTGGTTTTCCATTCTTACCCGGATAAACGATAAACATATCTCCTGCAGCCCATTTTTCCTTTTTATAGCTGGCATTTTTCAATACATCCCCAGGCCATATGCCATATGCCCATCTTAAGAATCCATCCAGTTCCATATAATAGGTAAACCAGCCTATGAGTCTGGATTCAATTAATGGAGATTTTAAAAAGATATTAAGCTGTTGGGGAAAACAGCATGAAAACCAAGTCATTTTTCCTCCCTTTTTTGAAACATTATTTCGTACATCATCTAATTTTGATATGTTATCAATAAGCTGACAGGTGTTTAAGGAAATGGACTTAATATTTCCTCCGTACTCTCCTAAAAAATTCGGATCATGAATGGCACACTTAATCTTTATGCCTTTATTACCAGCAGCATCATTCAAAAGTTCCTCTGCTTGTTTGAATAATATAGGATTATTTGGTTCATCACTCATAATCATAGTCCTATCCCATAAGCCCAGCTCTTGAATATGATTAAATACAAGCTTTAGGTAGCATCTTATCTCTTCTTTTGTGGATAGATATCTAATACTATGAGTATCCTCATCAAAGTAGCTAACCCTTATAGGATCCCTATAGTCCTTCAAAGGATTTCCAAAATCACGAGCATCCCAATTACATAGAATTCCGAAAATATTGATTTCCTCCAAAATACCATGTCTCTCTGCAATCTCTATATACTTATCCATGGCACTGAAATTGCACTTTATGTTGCCATTAATGTCCTTTGAAACTTTGACTATGTTTAATTCAAATAAATTCATATGATTTTCTTCTACTTTATAGCATCTTTGCCCTGCCCAAGGGTAGTCTGAAACTATAAGGCAGCACACTTTTTGCCCCAACCTTGACATCCCCTCCATGTAGTTATCTATGATTTCCATATGCTGACTTTCATAGTAAGGCACATCATAGACTCTCGCCCAATTACATGGATGTTGCCACAAATCCATATAGAAGTCAGAATCCTTTATAGCTGGTAATATATAACCAGATACTTGAATATTTATCTTCTTTTCATATATTAACGCCTCATCATCATAGTCTTTAGAGTAATATGCCTTTATTGATAATTCTACTTCTTTCCCCTTAAAGTCTTTAGGCAGCTTTCCTGTAATATATATTAATTGGTCCTTTGTAGTGGCAAGCCTAGTATTTGATGATAAGAGTATATCTCCAACTAGGTTTCCATCATCATCCATAACATAGTCTACTAAGTTTAAAGAAAAGTATTGGCTTAGAGCCTCTTCTTTTTCTTCTGAGGATTTTGCATGGACTTCTATTCTAACTTTATCTAGTAGACCTTTCCAGGAGATATCCATATATCTTCCTGCTACTGCTATGAATTCCTTATCGTAACTTATAAGCAGCTGTAAGCCAAATTCCTCATTCTTTCCCACCCTGAGTACTTCTAAATCTTTATATGCATCAGCTTTTCTTCCTGCTATATGTTTATATGTTGAATCCAACAGCCTAAATTCCATAAAAATCCCCTTTCGTTTAATAATTAATAGTTTTACTTCTTTAATATGTTTAAATTTATCATAGGCTGATATGTATGTAAATTATTATTAATAAATTTTATAACACAATCCCTTTAGGTTAAATATTTTAATAGTTGCTAATCTTCAACGTTTTGAAGCTATACTTTATTGATTAAAAGCAAATATTGTATTATACTAGTTCTTGATATTATTTAAGGAGAAGATGCCAATGGGAAAAATTGCTCTTAAGAATGTAAAAAAATCATATGATAATAAACAATATTCGGTAAAGGATTTTAATTTGGAAATAGAAGACGGTGAATTTATTATATTGGTTGGTCCTTCTGGTTGCGGTAAGACTACTACTCTTAGGATGATTGCAGGCTTGGAAAATATAACCGAAGGTGAAATATTTATAGATGGGAAGAAGATTAATGATGTAAGCCCAAAGGACAGAGATTTAGCTATGGTATTTCAAAATTATGCCCTATATCCACACAAGACAGTTTATGATAATATGGCATCTCCCCTAAAACTTAGAAAAATGGATAAGCAAACTATTGATAAGAAGGTTAGGGAAGCTGCTAAGATGCTGGAAATTAGCGAATACCTAGATAGAAAGCCAGCTAAACTCTCAGGAGGTCAAAAACAGCGTGTTGCATTGGGCAGATGTATAGTTAGGTCACCAAAGGCTTTTTTGATGGACGAGCCCTTGTCTAATCTGGATGCAAAGCTTAGGGTTCAGATGAGGGCTGAAATAATAAACTTACAAAGAACACTAAACAAGACTTTTATCTATGTAACTCATGATCAGGTAGAGGCTATGACAATGGGTGATAAAATAGTGGTTATGAATGAGGGGTATATTCAACAGGCTGATACTGCTGCTGAGCTATACAATAACCCTGTGAACAAATTTGTAGCTTCATTTATCGGTAGTCCGTCCATGAATTTTCTAGAATTCAGTGATGGAAATATTAGCTTGAATGGAAGCAATTTTTTAGTTGACTTTCATAAGGGAATTTATATGGGAGTGAGACCAGAGCATATAGACCTAGTAGAAGGCAAGGATTCCGTATCCTTTGAAGCAAGAGTAGACTCTATAGAACCGCTGGGTGCTGAAAACTATATAAACATCCACTTAAATGATAAACATGCTGTTGTAAGAGATTTTGATTTGCATGATGTGAAGATCGGGATGAATAATACCTTCTACATTGAAAAGAAACACCTGTATTTCTTCGATAAAGAAACAGAAAAAAGGCTAATGTTATAAACATTAGCCTTATCCTTTTACTCCTTGTGATAGCATACCTCTTATCAAGTATTTCTGTATTATCATAAACATAATAAATGGAGGTATAATGGTTATTACTGCTGCTGCCATTTGAGTTTCCCATGATGTCTTGTATAAATCCCTAAAGTTTGTAAGGGCCAGGGATATGGTTCTTAGTTCAGGTGATAATATGAATGATTTTGCGTATATTAAATCACCCCAAGATGCTATAAAAGCAAATAAGCCTGCTGTTATTATTCCAGGAAATGTAAGAGGCATTAAAATATGAAATACCCCCTTTATTCTGCTTGAACCATCCATCCAATATGCTTCTTCATAATCCAAGGGCACCTGTGAGAAGTAGGAATATAACAACCACACCGTCATAGGTAAGGAACTTGCTGTTGAGGATATTACTAAAGCAAGTTTTGTATCCAACAAACCTAAATCCTTAAAGATTATGTACATTGGATTTACTAATATAACCGATGTAAACATCTGCGTACATATAATTATAATCATAAAAGCATTTTTACCCACAAAGTGAAATCTCGTCACAGCATAAGCTGCCAATAACCCAATTATCACACAAAGCAACATAGTTACAATGGAAATTTGTAAACTGTTTATAAATGGCCCCAATATGCTTTTTTCTCCAAATAACACCTCATAATAATTCGACCATTGAAGCGGTGTATCAAACCACTTAGGAGGCCATGAGATTATCTGTTCATAGGTCTGCAATGAACTGTTTATGAGTATAGCCAATGGAAAGAGCATAAGAAACACTAGTACAATTAATATTAATGTTATTATAATTTTGGGATTATTCATCTTCTTTCAACCCTTTCATATACACCAAGGTCATTATGGTAAGAATTAAAAATGTGATTACTGTTAATGTAGCACTTGTACCAAGGTCAAATCTGCTAAAGGCTTCTTCATAAATCCTTATAATTAAGGTCTCAGTGGCCCGCATAGGCCCCCCCTTAGTCAACACAAAGATTACATTGAACGAATTAAAGGTCCAAATAGTTACAAGGATTAGAATAGTAGTAAATACCTTTTTTATTCCTGGTAAGGTTATATCTAAAAACTTCCTAACACTACCAGCTCCATCCATTTCCGCAGCTTCATACAGACTTGTGGGTATAGCTTCGAGACCTGCAAGAAACATCATAGATACTAGGGGGATACCAAGCCAAGTATCCACAAAAGAAGCCGAATAGAATGCCATATTTGGGTCTGATAAAAATAGTAGGGGTTCAGAAATAAGACCAAATTTTATCAAGTAATAGTTCAGATACCCATAATTTCCATCTAGAATCCAAATCCATAGAGTGGATACAGCTACCTGTGGAACAGCCCATGGTATAAGCACTGCAAATCTCAATTGTTTCTTAAAATAAATCTTTGAATACAATAAATATGCAAATAAGAACCCCAGAAAAATCTTTAAGAATACGGTAATAACCGTATATCTTACAGTAATAGATAAGGTATTATAAAATCCAGGGTCCTTAAACACATTTATATAATTATCGAATCCAATAAACGTCATTTCAGCACTTAACAAATTAACCTTATGAAAGGATTGTACTGTTGTTAAAAATATGGGATAACCATACAATACTATTATGAGCACTATGCAAGGTAATAATAGTAAGTATGGCATCCACTTTTCTTCTTTCATTACTTTTGGTTCTCCTGTTGTGCCGTATCAAGTGCATCCTTTGGACTAGCATTGCCAGTTAATACTTTTTGTACAGCTATAACAAAGCTCTTGTTGAATTCATCCCAATTTGGTACTGGAGGCTCAGAGATTCCATTAACTGTAATTTCCATAAATGGTTTCAAGAAATCAGTTTTGAATCTCTCATCATCTTGCTCTGCCTTTGTAACAGGGAACCAGTTATAAGCTTCACTGATTGGTCTTTGTTGTTCAGGTTTACCCATAAATTCTATAAATTTAAAGGCTTCTTCTTTGTTATCAGAAATTGAAGATATTGCATATGAATCGCTTACTAAGGTAACTGCTTCTTGTTTACCTTGAGGTAATTTCGCAACTGCATATGGTGTTTTATCTATATTCTTATCTAATTCTCCCTGCTCCCATGCACCAGATATAAACATGGCAAGGTCACCGTTTATAAACATTTGAACTTGGTCGGATCTTGTTGTTCCTACTGGATCAGGAATAACATCCTTGAATTGTTCAAGGTATACTAATGTATCAATGTTTTCCTGTGAATTTATTGTAAAATCACCTTTTTCATCTACCATTCTACCTCCGCCTTGATAAATGAAGTTAAGAATTTCATCAGTTCCAGAGGTTATATCTGTAGGAATTGCAAATCCATGGATGTTTTCTTTTGCAGCAACTGCTTTAGCGGTTGCTAACAGCTCTTCCCAATTTGTAGGTGGTGTTTCAATTAAATCGCTTCTATAAAATAATGCTCTGGATGAAAATGCCATAGGAATACCATATTGTTTTCCGTTGATTTTGGCTGTATCCATTACGTTGTCAATTCTTTCGGCTAAAAACTCATTATTAAGATAAGGTGTCAAATCCTCTATTATACCCATTTCTGCAAATTGTCTTAAGGATCTGGATCCTATCATCATAATATCAGGTGCTTTGCCTGCTTGATATAGTTGAACAACCTTTGAGTTTAACTCATCCCAGCCTGCAGGAATGATTGAAACTTTAACATTGGGATAGGCTTCTTCAAATTTCTTAATGTTGTTATCGATTTGCTCTGTTAAATATCCTGTATCATAACCAGGTACAAGCATTTCAATTGTCACGCTTTCTTCTGCAGGTTGCTCAGTAGGTTGCTCTGCAGGTGGTGTAGGTTCATCTTTTGTAGCTGTAGTACATCCTACTAATAAGACCATGGCTAAAACAAATAACATTACAAGCTTTAATATTTTTTTCATCTGTAATTCCTCCTCCTAGTCAGTATTCGACGGTAATTTTCTCCAAATATATTATTACTACTATTAATTTAAGCTTCGAGGAAACTGCTTGCAGTTTCTACCCACTGGTGGCCGGGGCGGGTGATTATGACACACCGCCTGTTGATTTAATAGGTACCCACCACCTAAAGATGTGGGGGACATCTTCGCCTCGTTATAATAATAATTATAAACTATTAGCTGCTTGAATACTAATTAATTTAATCAATGATTATCAATGATGATATAAGAAATATCTATACTTTCAGATAAAGAATCAATAGAAAAC
>CAZAJU010000051.1:0-14431 GCA_964485455.1 uncultured Tissierella sp. | reverse complement strand
GGTCAGGTATAATTTCTTTGAAAAAAGAAATAGACCTGACCCTTTTATTTATTACTAATAGGAAAGTTCTATTTTTTAAGTTTATATTTTATAGGACTTTCCGTATGTGAATAACAAGAAAAGCTACCTCTAATGCTTCTTTAGAAGCTTTTCTTATCACGAATAGGAAAGTCCTACTATTTTAGTCTTTTATTTGATGGACTTTCCGTATATGAGTAACAAGAAAAGCTACATTTAACTCTTCGATAGAAGCTTTTCTTATTTAGGTCTAAAAGTTGAACAGTCTGTATCATCGGAGGTATTTGCGTTCTTTGGTTCTACAAGAATTTGATCTGCTACACATTTGTTTGCGTCTTTGTTATAAAAACATGATGTAACTACACATTTAACCCCACTTAAAGCTTTATTATCCATTTCTATTCTCCTTTCAAATAAATTCCAGTAATTTCAATGATAATGAAAACACTGGACTTGTTTAATTAGTATAAGCATTTTTAAAATTTTTATACTTTTATTTAATGAGCCCTTGGAGTAAAATATACTAATGGAGGATTTTATATGTCAAAATTAGAGCGATTAGATAAAGTGTTAGCAAATATGGGCTATGGAAGCCGTAAGGATGTTAAAAAATATATTAAGGATGGAATAGTAAAGGTAAATGGAAATATAATAAAGGATAGGGAAATGAAAGTAAATCCTTATAAGGATGAGATTATATTCCAGGGAGAAGTAGTTAATTACAGAGAGTTCATATATCTTATGATGAATAAGCCTCAGGGGTTGGTATCATCAACAGATGACCCATTAACTAGAACTGTAATAGATCTTCTATCCGATGAATATCTTATATATGAACCGTTTCCTGTAGGAAGGCTTGATAAGGATACAGAGGGTTTACTTCTTATCTCAAACGATGGAAAGTTGGCTCATGAGTTATTGTCCCCGAAAAAAGGAGTAGATAAGACTTATTTTTCAGAGGTAGATGGAACAGTAGAACAAGAGCATATAGGGATTTTCAATAAAGGAGTCACTCTAGATGATGGTTATGTTACATTGCCGGCAAAGCTTGAAATATTGGAATCAGGAGTTTTATCTAGAATAAATCTAACAATCCAGGAAGGTAAATATCATCAGGTAAAGAGAATGTTTGAAGCTATTGGCATGAAGGTGTTGTTCCTTAAGAGAATCTCAATGGGGCCTTTGAAATTAGATGAATCATTAGAGCCTGGAGAATATAGGGAATTGACTGAAGAGGAAATTAATATGTTAAAATTTCGTTAATATGATATAATCAAAAATGAATGAAATTTTCTCTAGGTTTATTTATTTGTTTTTAACAAAAAATGTTATCAGTGAAAATCATAAAAATAGGATTAGAATGGGTGTATAATTTGGAATCATATCTTAACCGGTACAGAAGGAAAGGCATGTTTGAATCGTTTTTTGCAGATAGATCATCTCTTATAGTTCAGTTTAAGAATGGAGATATAACTAAGAGGGAGTTTATAGAAAACAACTATGACATTGTGACCAAGATGAATATCAAGCCATTTCTGAAGATTGATAGCTTTGAAAAGGGGATGTACAATTATCAGTATTACAATGTAATGGCAAAATATTTTACTACTTTGGCAAAGGAAATAAAAAATACAAAGAAACATCAAAAGTATTATGTTTATTACTTGAATAAAGGAAATCATTTCTATCATGAGAAGGATAAAGCAGCCATAGGCTTAATAAGATTTATAGAGTTTAAAAATGTGGAAGCATATTACGTGAAGGTAAAATCAAAATCACTTCAGGATAAGCTATTTGAAGTGGTACTAAAGGATTATAAGGAGGCAATATTCCATTCCAAAGCTCAGTGGTTTATAGATATACTGAGGGAAGAGGGAGTTTTTATAGAGGGTACAAAGCCTTCACTAATTGATGAATATATTAATGAAAAGTATTAAATCCCTGGCTAAGCCAGGGATTTATTTTTCAAAGATATGTTATTTTGATAATATAGCTATAACATCCTCATAGCTGCTTCCCTTAGGGATACTAAAAGTTCCAGCTTTAAGTTTGCCTTCCTTACCTTGTTCTACTGCTTTTGCGATAAAGTCTTTGCTATTATCTATGACGCCGGCATCTACTAATATGGCTCCAATTCTTCCAGGGTATGAACCTGATGGTATTTCAATTTTTACTAATACACCCGTTGGTTTAGGAGGAGTTGCAGGTGTTTCTATAGGATCTTCCTCCACAGGAGGCTTTACTATAGGTGTTTCAGGTTTCTCTGTAGGCTCTTCTTCTGTTTCCGATTCCTCAACTGTAGACACTTCAGCATTTAGTTCTTCATCTTCTTTTGCTTCTTCTTCAGAATTTTCATTAGGTTTTTCTGGCTCTACTGCTGTATGTATTTCTGTTGCTGGGATATCTTTTATGTCGTTTGCAAATAGGACATCTAATCTCCACCCAATAATAGCTACAACAACAAATATTATTCCTATCATTACAACATAATCAAAGGTATCGTACAATATATCCTTAATCTTTTCATATATCTTGTTCATTAATTCACCTCTAAATAACATTTTAAAAGTAAAGTTATCATTTATAGCCATAATATATTATAATTATAACATATAACATAGAATAAGGGTGAGAAAACTTTGAGAGAAATAACCGTAGATAAAAATGAGAGCAACCAAAGATTAGATAGATTTCTAAAGAAATATTTAGCAAATGCTACTCAAGGCTTTATATATAAAATGCTTAGAAAAAAGAATATAAAAGTAAACGGAGCAAAAGCAAATCCTGAAAGTACTATAATTGAAGGAGATGTAATCCAACTTTATCTTTCAGATGAGACAATAGATAAATTCAAGGTAGTTAAAGGTGAGATAAAATCTAAGCTTATTCCAAGTATTATCTATGAGGATGAGAATATTATCCTAATAAATAAAGCAATGGGAATACTTTCCCATGGTGCAGGGGGAGGGGAGTTTGAGGACAATATTGTAGATAGTATGGTAAGTTATCTTATAGAAAAGGGTGACTATGTACCAAGGCTTGAGAAGACCTTTACTCCTTCTATCTGCAACAGACTAGATAGAAACACATCAGGAATAATAATTGGAGCTAAGACCTATGAAGCTTTGCAGATTATTAATGCTGCCATAAAAGATACAAAGGTTAGAAAATTCTACAAGACTATAGTAAAGGGAAGGGTAGAAAAAGCTTTTAAGGCTGAAGCTTTTCTAAATAAAGATGAAGAAAGAAATCTTGTAAGTGTTTCATCAGATAATGTAGAGGGTAGTAAGAGAATTGAAACTCATGTTGGGGTTTTGAAAAAGTCAAATGAATATACTATGCTAGAGATTGAGTTAATTACAGGTCGTACACATCAAATTAGGAGTCACCTTTCATCATTAGGATTTCCAGTTATTGGGGATAAGAAATACGGAAATAGCCAAGTAAATAAGCTTTTTAATAAGGAATATGGCCTAAATAATCAATGGTTACATGGTTATAAAATAGAATTCAATGGACTTGAAAAACCGCTACAATACTTAAATGGAAAATCCTTTGAGGCACCACTGGAGGAAAATTTAAGGAGAATTGAACTAGACCTATTCGGTTAGGAGGTAATTTATGGAGGGTAATAAGGTTTGTGTTATAAATCATGGAGAATTTCAAGTAACAGAAGAAATGACTCTATTACAGCTATCTAAGCTAGTATTTGGATCTGAATATCAAAAGTACCTTGGGGCTCGTATAAATAATGAAATATTTAACCTGAATAAAATAGTACAATCGGGGATGGAAATTCTTTTTCTTGATAATCATGATGTAGATGGATATAGAATTTATACCAAGACTATATCAGCTGTTTTTATTATGGCAATAAAGGAAATGTATAAAGATGCTTATGTATCTATTGAACACTTCCTAGGCTCAGGCCTATATGCTGAGCTAGAGCATAATAGAAGCATAAACTTTAGCAAGACTGCAGAAATTGAAGCAAAAATGCGTGAAATTGTAGAGAAGGATATAGAAATTGTAAGAACTGATTACCCAAGAGAAGAAGCCATAAAGTTGTTCAAGGCCGAAGGTTATGAAGATAAGGTAAGGCTATTTAGTTCCATAGATAAGGACGTAGTCAGTGTATACAAGTATAATGGGAATATAGATTCATTCCATGGTTATTTAGCACCATCTACTGGATATGTTAAGGAATTTAAGCTTAAATACTACTATCCTGGAGTTTTACTACTATTTCCAAGCCATAAGAATGAATATAATATAAATAATTTCAAGGAGCAAAAGAAGTTAGCTAAGGTCTTTAAAGAATCTAACAATTGGTTAAATATATTGGATTTATCTTATATTGGCTCACTAAATGAAAAGACTAATACAGGTCGTATAGGAGAGATAATAGCCATTTCTGAAGCATTGCATGAGAAGAAAATAGGCTTTATAGCAGATGAGATATGTAAGGATCAGGATAGAAATGTAATACTTATTGCAGGTCCTTCCTCTTCTGGTAAGACCACATTTGCCAATAGACTTGCCATACAGCTTAGGGTAAATGGTAAAAGACCTATAGCAATATCTGTAGATAATTACTTTATACAAAGAGATAAGACTCCTTTAGCTGAAGATGGAAAACCTGATTTTGAGTCCTTAGAAGCAATCGATATAGAAGCCTTCAATATGGATTTATTAAAGCTGTTGGAGGGTAAGGAGATTGAGCTACCTAAGTTCAACTTCTTTACTGGCTTACGAGAAAATTCTGGTAAATATGTGAAGGTTGATCAAGATCACCCTATTATTATTGAGGGAATTCATGGATTAAATCCAAGGTTAACTGCAGATATTCCTGAAAAAAATAAGTTTAAAATCTATATTTCTGCACTTACTCAACTAAATATAGATTCTCATAATCGAATAGCTACAACGGATACGAGACTAATTAGAAGAATAGTTAGAGATGTTAAATTTAGGGGTAATGACATATTTAAGACTTTTGAGCTATGGAATGGAGTGCGAAAAGGGGAGGAAAAGCATATCTTCCCATATCAGGAGGAAGCTGATATAATGTTTGATACTGCCTTGGTTTATGAGCTGGCAGTATTAAAGAAATATGTAGTTCCATTACTATCTACCATAGATAATTCCAGCATTTATTATAGTGAGGCTAAGAAGCTTCTAAGATTTTTAGAGTACTTTAGGGATATAGAAGATGAGAATGCTATACCTCCGAATTCCATATTAAGGGAGTTTATAGGCGGAGCTTATTTTAATGTGCACTAAGAAAATCAGGTAATATGTAAAAAGGAATATATATTGATTTGGAAGGAGCCAATAGGCTCTTTTTTTCATGAGTAATTTGAATTTATGTCACTATAGGAGCAAATAGATTTGGGTTATATTATATAGGTATTTCTCTTGTTTTGGGAACTATCCATACCAAGAAAAAGATTAGGTCAATTTGTTAGATTCAAACATTAATTACCAACTCATATTATGTCTCAAATTATAAGAATATGAATAATATTGGGGTATATTGACAATTATTTTTCTGGGTGTTATAATCAAAAAAATGTTTGAATCGAACTGTTTTGATTTTTTAAATATGAAAGAGGGTGAAAGTATGAAAATGTCCCAGCGTCATGAGTTCATACTCAACTGCTTGAAAGAATCATCTTATATAGATGTAGCATATTTGACCAAAGCTTTAAATGTATCTGAGATGACCATAAGGCGTGACTTAGCCCAGTTGGAAAGCAAGAATTTCCTCTTGAGAGTATATGGAGGAGCAAGAAGGATACCGGTTCATAGGATTGAAGCATCATTAGACAATCGTTTGTTGGAAAGCCGAGAAGAAAAACAAAAAATCGCCAAATATGCCGCTAGTCTAGTTCAGGATGGAGATGTAATTTCTATGGATGCAAGTTCTACAGTATATTTTATGGTGGAATATTTACAGGACAAGAATATCACCGTTATAACTAATAATATTAGTGTGGCCATAGGCTTTAGTAAGAGTAGTACAGTAGAAGTGATTTTGCTAGGTGGAATACTAAAAAAACAATCTCAATACCTATACGGTTATGATGTGTTGGAAATGATGAAGAAATATAACACGGACAAAGCATTTTTCTCATCTACTGCACTAAGCGTAGAGCATGGACTTACAGATGTACATTCCCATGAAGGTGAGAATAAGAAAGCTATGATATCCTCAGCAGATGAACATTACCTTCTAATGGATAGTTCGAAGTTCGAAACTCGATCCTACTACAATGTAATCTCTATCTATAACTTAAACCACCTTATTACTAATATATGTAATGATGAAGATAAGACGAGTAAGATATATAAGGCTTGTAAAGAGAATAATATTCAGTTGCACATTTGTGATTGATTTTCTTTGTTATTCATTTTATTTAAAGTGAAAAGGTTTTCACAAAAATTATAACTTTATTAAATAACTATAAATAACTAAAATTCTATTATCTTAGGAGGATATTATGTCAAAAGCAAAAAAGATTATTGAAGCATTGGAATTACAACCATTAGCACGAGAAGGGGGATTGTTTAAATCAACCTATCGTTCACCAGGTAAGGTAGATGGAAAGGACATGGGTTCTGCAATTTTCTTTATGTTGACTGGACAAGCTTATTCACATCTGCACATTTTACCTACTGATGAAGTCTATCACTTCTACTCTGGAGATCCAGTGGAGTTGTTAGAATTATTACCCGATGGTACATCAAGAAAAATCATATTAGGAGGGGATATCTTAGCTGGGCAAAAAGTACAATACGTAGTCAAGGCTGGTATTTGGCAAGGCTCTCGTCTTGTTGATGGAGGAGAATATGCTTTGATGGGTACTACAATGAGTCCAGGCTTTGAGGAGAGCGATTATGAGCATGCAGATGCATCAGAGCTAATCAAGAAATATCCTCAAGAAGAAGAGGCCATAAGAAGATTAACAGGAGAAACTAAGCATTTCTAAAAACATTAAAAACGGAGGTTAGAAGATGAAACGTAAATTAGCTTTATTTTTAAGTTTGTTATTAGCATTTAGTATGGTACTTACTGCATGTAGTAGTGATTCAAAAGAAACAACAACCAATGAGGACAAAGTTGAAGAAGCTGCAGGCAAGATTGCTTTTGTAACGGGAACTGGTGGACTAGGAGACAAATCCTTTAACGACCTAGGCTACGAAGGAATATTGAGATTAAAGGAAGAAGGAATTCAAGTTGATGTTGCTGAACCTACTTCAATTGCAGATATGGAAGGTATCATAAGAAATTTTGCAGCTATGGAAGAATATGCTTTGATAGTTGCAATGGGTGGTGACTCAGTCGATTCAGTTAATGCCGTAAGTGCAGATTTTCCAGAGCAACCTATGCTAGTAATTGATGGATTTGCAGGAAATGAAAACGTTAAGTCTGTTATTTTAAGCCAAACGGATACTTCTTTCTTAGTAGGTGCATATGCAGGACTAATGGAGAAGGAAGGATTATTACCAAATGCTCAAGGTAAGAATACTATTGGTATAGTTGGAGGTATGGATATTCCTATAATCAGAAGCTTAGCAGCCGGATATGAAGCTGGTGCAAGATATGTAAATCCTGATATAAAGGTTCTAACAACTTTCGTTGGCGCATGGAATGACCCTGGTAAGGGTTCAGAACTTGCTCAATCATTATATAGCCAAGGCGCTGATATTATATTCCAAGCAGCTGGTGGTTCAGGGGTGGGAGTTTTAGAGGCAGGAGAAAAGGTTGGTCTTTATGGTCTTGGATATGATGGAAATCAAAACAGTTTATATCCAGGCAGCATCTTAGCTTCTGGAATCAGAGGTATAGCAGATACTGTTTATGCTACAGCAAAGGATGCTCTAGAAGGAAAGTATGAAGGTGGAGATTTTTCAATATCAATGAAGGATGATTCTATGACTTCACAATTAACCATGGAAGGATCCAATATAGAGACTCCAGATGAAATAATTCAAAAGTTAGAGAAGATTAAAGAGTTTTTAGTTGAAGCAAAAGTAGCTATACCAGCTGAACCATCAGAGGTAGATGCTTATATTGAACAAGTTGGTTCATTTGAATAGTAGAAGATAATATTAAGGGAGGTTATCCTCCCTTTACCATAGAAAGAGAGGTATACTTCTTTGGAAAAATTCGTTGATATGAAAGGGATTCGAAAGGTATTTGGGTCGAATGTAGCTTTGGATTCAGTAGACTTTTACTGCAAGGAAGGAGAAGTTCTTTGTTTATTAGGTGAAAATGGTGCTGGTAAAACCACCCTTATGAAGATTCTCTATGGAATGTATAAAAATGATGGAGGAGAAATCCGTTACAAAGGTAAAATCATGGATATTACCAGTCCCAGAGTGGCTATATCAATGGGTATTCAAATGGTCCATCAGCATTTTATGTTAGTAGACACTATGTCCGTTGTAGACAATGTAATGATTGGTAAAGAGCCAGGAAAATATCTGTACTTTAATAGGCAGGAAGGAAGAAGAATCGTAGAAAAACTTTCCGCTGAATATGGCTTAATAGTACCATTAGATAAGATGATTAAGGATATTTCTATAGGGGAAAGGCAGAGAGTAGAAATTATTAAAGCCCTGTATCAAGGTGCTGAGATTCTAATACTGGATGAACCTACAGCTGTTTTAACTCCGCAAGAGGTTACGGATTTGTTTAAGGTCATAGACAATCTACGTAAGAGTGGAAAGACTATAATTATTATTACTCATAAATTAAAGGAAACTATGGCTATTTCAGATAGGATCTATGTTTTACGTCATGGAAAGATGGTTGGTGAAAGATTAGTAGCTGATACAAATATCGATGAACTAAGTCAGCTAATGGTAGGGCATAAGGTAGCTAAAGGTGAAAAGAAGAAATTCAATTCTACTGAAAGCCTTTTAAAGTTTAGCGATGTGAAACTTAAGGATTCTAATAGAGTAGAGGTTTTAAAGGGTATTAACTTTGATATTAAAAAAAATGAAATTTTAGGCATAGCAGGTGTAGAAGGCAATGGCCAATCAGAAATAATAAATTCTTTATTTGGATTAGAAAACAATTGGACAGGAGATATAGCTATTGAAGGAGAGTCTATAAAGGGCAAGAAGACAGATGAGTTAATCGAATATGGCGTCTCCTGTATCCATGCAGATAGACAAGCTTATAGTATAGCCCCTAATTTATCAGTTCCATATAATTTCTTTATGGGCTATCAAAATAATAAGGAGTATCTAATAAATAAGCATTTAATCAATTGGAAGAAGATAATGGAAATCTCAGCTCATGCTTTGGATACTTATGATGTAAGGCCTAGGGACATAAACAGAAGGCTGGTTGAGTTCTCAGGTGGAAATCAGCAGAAATTCGTAGTTGGACGTGAAACTATGAGAAATCCTAAGCTAATAATTGCAGCCCATCCTACTAGAGGTGTTGATATCATGGCATCATCCTTTATTCATAAGGAATTAAATCGTTTGAAAGCCGATGGTTCAGGTGTATTATTGATTTCCTCGGATTTAGATGAGCTAATGGAATTAAGCGATCGCATAGCCGTACTTTATGATGGAAAGATTATTGAGGTAAAGCCCTCGGAGGAGTATACATTGATGGAATTAGGTAGATTAATGGGAGGAGGAAAGCCAAGTGAAAAAATTTAATTTAGCACCTCTTTACTCCCTATTATTATCATTTCTCATAGGTGGTGTCATTATCGTAGCCAGTGGTAATTCCCCTATAGAGATCTATGGCATGCTTATAAAAGGGGCATTCGGATCACGCAATAGCATTTTACAGACATTGTTGCAATCAACACCTCTGTTGTTCTGTGGCTTAGCAGTTTCTTTAGGTTTAAAGGGTGGAATTCTAAACCTTGGCGTAGAAGGTCAACTATATATAGGTGCTTTATTTAGCTCTTTAGCTGCCATATATATTAAAGGCTTGCCAGCTCCTATCCATATACTAATCTGCATTGTTGCAGGTATGATTGGAGGAATGATTTGGGCATTTTTACCTATTTGGTTAAAGGTTAAGAAGGGAGCCCATGAAGTAGTCACTGCCCTTATGATGAATTACATAGCGACCCTATTGTTGGATTATCTCCTTAATTATCCTATTAGAGAGCTAAATAGCTCTGTTGCTCAGACCCAAAAGATACAGGAAAGTGCTAAATTACTGAGACTATTTCCCAATAGCAAGGTGACAATAGCTATATTTATAGGCATACTTTTGGCAATTGGTTTGAATTTTTTACTTAAGAAGACAGTACTTGGCTACAAGATTACAATGGTAGGCTCTAATGAAAAGGCAGCAGCTGCTAGTGGTATCCATGTAAATAAAGTTTTAATAACTACAATGCTGATTTCAGGATTATGTTCAGGTCTCGCTGGAACTATGGAAATATTAGGCTCTTATCATAGGTTAATCCAAGGTTTCTCTTCAGGATATGGCTTTGAAGGTATAGCAGTAGCAGTGTTAGGCACCTCGCCTATTAGCGTTATCTTTAGCTCAATTATATTCGGTGCTCTTAAAGCCGGAGGTATTATGCTAAACTTTGGTTCTAATCTATCGGTTCAGTTTATAACAGTATTGCAAGGTATGATAATCTTATTGATTGCTGCACCAATGTTAGTTCCTAATTTTAAGGAATCACTAAATAAAAAATTAAGGCTAAAGGAGAGGTAGGAAATGCAGGATATAATTTCACTATTAAGTGCAACTCTAAGATTGACTACACCTATTGCTTTCGCAGCCTTAGGCTCTGTAACTATGGAATTGTCAGGTATCAATGCACTAGCCACAGAAGGAATTATGCTATCAGGTGCCTTTGGTGCAGTTATTGGAAGCTGGCTCTTTGGAAATCCCTGGATAGGTGTCTTCTTTGCCATGTTATTTTCTATAATAGTAGCATTGATAAGATCCTACTTATGTATTGAACATCAAGCTAATCACACTGTTAGTGGTGTTGGATTAAATTTATTAGTTAGTGGATTTACTGCCATGATGCTAAAGATTATTTGGAATATGGATGGCAAGAGTGACGTAGTAAATAATCTAGAGGATTGGACCGTTCCTTTTATAGCGAATATTCCCCTGATTGGAGATGTGTTTGGAAAGCAAAACCCTATTATTTACTTGCTTTTTCCAACTCTATTCCTTATATGGTTCTTAATCAATAAGACTAGCTTTGGACTTCGTATAAAGACAGCAGGTGAGCATCCAGAGGTATTGTCTAGCTTGGGATTAAGCGTTTCAAAATATAGATACTTAGCAACTATATTAGGAGCTGCTCTAATAGGAATCGGTGGAGCATATCTTTCCATAAGTCAGCTATCCTTCTTTTCAAGAGATATGACTAGTGGAAGAGGATTTATGGCTTTGGCAGCAACGGTATTCGGTAGATGGAGTCCCCTGGGAGCCTTTGGCGGTGCATTATTATTCGGTTTTGCTGATGCAATGCAAATGAGGTTACAGTCCCTTGTAGCATATACTCAATTTATTCAAATGATACCTTATATTTTAACCGTCCTTATATTGAGTAGCTTTGGCAAGAAAAAGGTACATGGTCCCGCGGCTTCAGGAAAACCATATAAGGAACAGGAATAAGAAAATAATGATGGGAGGATTAAGTATGAAAGTTGCAATCGTTGGTGTTGGATTTATTGCAGGAGTTCATGTATCTGAGTTACAAAGTCTAGGACATACTGTAGAGTTAGCAATAGGTTCTGATATATATCGAACAGAGAAATTTGCTAAACAATGGGGTATCGAAAATTTTAGTATAGATTTCAATGATGGATTGGCAGAGGATATAGATGTAGTTCACATATGTACTCCACCTACTTTACACTTTGAAATGGTTAAGGCTGCATTAGATGCGGACAAGCATGTAGTTTGCGAAAAGCCTTTGTGTTTAAATTCAAGTGAAGCTAAGGAATTGATGGAACTTGCAAAGAAAAAGAATCTTGTAAACGGAGTTAATTTCAACGTTAGATTCCATGAGTCTTGCGCAAAGATTAAGGATACAATTGCTCAAGATGAGATTGGAAAGATTAACTTAATTCATGGTAGCTACCTTCAAGAATTCCATGCACTGCCTGCTGATTATTCATGGAGATACAAGGAAGAAGTAGCAGGCAATACGAGAGCTACTTCAGAAATAGGATCCCATTGGATAGATTTAGCGCGATATTTAACAGGACTAGAGATAGTTGAAGTAAGCGCTAACTATGGAAGATTTAATCGGGAAAGATATCTAAAGGGCAATATGATGTATGAAAGCCAAGTAGAGGATGCAGAAAAGATAATAGTTAATAGTGACGATAGTTCCATCGTATCCCTTCGTTTCTCCAACGGAGCAATTGGAAGCATGGTGCTTTCAGAGGTGTCCCATGGAAGAAGTAATAGACTGACCATAGATATTACTGGAACTAAGAAAAGCATCTGGTGGAACAACGAAGACCCTTATGCTGTCCACAAGGCAGGTAAATTTACAGGTATTAATTCTTCAATCAATGCTTTTGGAGGAGGTTTCCCAAGTACTTTTAAGAGTTTTTTTGAAGAAGTATATAAGGATATAGAAGTTGGTATACCAAGTGATGCTCCTAAATACCCAACCTTTAAAGATGGATATATCAATTCTCTAGTATGTAATGCAATTTATGAAAGTGCAAATAACAATTCTAAATGGGTAGAGGTGGAACAATGAGTCTAAAAGACAAGGTTGTTTTAGTTACTGGTGCTTCAAATGGCTCAGGAAAGGCAATAGCCAAAAGGTTTTTATCAGAAGGTGCGATTGTTGCTGCTTGTGATATTAAAGAAGTAAGTTGGGATGCAGGAGAGTATGAAGATAGACTTATGAGATTGGCTATGGACGTTTCCGATGAAGATGCTGTAAATGCCACTGTGGAGAAGGTAAATAATCAAACCAATGGAATTTCCATATTAGTAAATAATGCAGGAATCGCTCCGGAAGCCAATCTTATAGATTCAGAGCTAGATATGTGGGAAAAGATATTTGCAGTAAATGCTCGTGGTCCTTTTCTATGTACAAGAGCTGTTGTAAGAAATATGATAGCAAAGAATATGGGTGGCAGCATCATAAATATTTCCTCCATAGCAGGAAGAAATGCTTTCCCAGGGTCAAGCGCTTATTGTGCTTCTAAAGCAGCTGTAATTGGATTTACTCGTTCATTAGCAGCTGAATTAGGTGGAAGTGATATTAGGGTTAATGCCATATGTCCAGGTTCCGTGGAAACAGAGATGATTAGGGGAGTTATAAAGAATATATCCGAAAAAACTGGAATGAGTCTTGAAGAGACTCGTAACATGATGGAAGGTGGTATTCCTCTAAAGAGATTCCAATCGCCTGAAGATGTTGCAGCTATGGTAGTCTTCTTAGCATCAGATGAATCTAAGAATGTTAGTGGTGAAACTATTAATTTAGACGGTGGAGTTGTTCGTAATTAATTAGATACTTAAGGAGGTAAATATGTTATTAAAAAGAGTTAATGAATCTATAAAGTTCATTGAAAGCTTAACAGAACTAAGACCAAAGGTTGGACTTATCCTTGGTTCAGGCTTAGGTGATTTCGTAGATAAGATAGATAATCCGGTTATTATACCTTATGAAGATATACCAAATTTCCCGGTGTCAACTGCACCTGGCCATAAAAGCAGATTGATAATAGGACAATGCAATGGCAAAGAAGTATTTTGTATGCAGGGAAGATTCCACTTTTATGAGGGATATTCCATGGATGAAGTAACCTATCCTATTCGTGTAATGCAGAAGATGGGCATTGAGAAGTTGATAATTACTAATGCAGCAGGAGGCTTAAAAGCAGAATTTACTCCTGGAGATCTGATGGTAATCGATAATCATATAAACTTTATGGGGAACAATCCACTAATAGGAAAGAACCAGGATGATTTTGGTCCAAGATTTCTAGATATGAGTAAGCCATATGATCCTGAATTAATAAAAATAGCTCATAAGGCAGCTGAGAACCTGGGCTTATCCTTAAGACAGGGAGTTTACGTAGGCTACACTGGACCAAGCTTTGAAACTGCAGCTGAAATAAAACTTTTCAACTCCTTCGGAGGTAGTGCTGTAGGTATGTCTACAGTGCCAGAGGTAATAGTTGCAAACCATGGTGGTTTAAAGGTATTGGCCATTTCATGCATTACCAATTTAGGAACGGGTATATTGGATGTTCCATTATCAGGAGAAGAGGTAATCGAAACGGCTAATAGGGTTGGAGAGCAGTTTAGAAGCCTATTAGAAAACATTTTAGGCTTAATATAGATTAGGAGGATAAGTTGTGATTGATACAATAAGATATGAAGACGGAATTATGTATATAATTGATCAGACTAAATTACCTACAG
>CAZAJU010000050.1:11850-14947 GCA_964485455.1 uncultured Tissierella sp. | reverse complement strand
TGGAGACTATTTTCAGGACTATAAAGAAGATTAATAGAGAAAGCGGCATGACAATCCTACTTGTGGAACAGAACGCTCAGATGGCATTGTATGCGGCTCATAGGGCATACGTCATGGAAACAGGTGAGATTGTGACTACAGGTACATCCAAAGAACTGAAGGCAAATGATGAGATTAGGAAATCTTATCTGGGATTGCATTAATAAAAGCAAACCTCAGAATCTAAAATTTGTTAGATTTTGAGGTTTTCTTTTGCAACGAGTCATAACCTCTTTATTTCATCACTTGCCTTTTTCATATCAAATAATACATCTTTATGAACTTTTTCTATAATGGCATTAGTCGCTGTAATACTCAGGGTACCTATGAAGGTATACGTGCTATTCATTAAAGGTACTGCTATACTACTGATTCCAAGCCCTATTTCTTCTTTTTCTATAGAATAGCCGTTCAAGCCTATAAATTCCAGTTCTTTTTCCAATTCATCTCTATGAATAATTGTCTTATCTGTAAATTTTATCGGATTTATATTATTAAGAAAGTTTTCTCTTTCCTCTTTACTGGTATAATATAAGTAGAGCTTTCCTGAGGATGTAGCGTTTAATGGAAAAGGAGTATCCATTCTTGTTAGAAGGATATACCTTGAATTTTCGGGATTCACAGTATCAACAGTAAAGATTTTTTGCTTCGAAATTAGCTGTAATCTAGATGATACTTGGTATTTATTAGCTATTTCAAATAAATAAGGTCTTACAATATCTTTTATTCTATCAACAGAATTTGTATTAACAAGTTCAGCCTTTGGGATAAAAACGAGGCCCAAGGAATATTTATTCTCAATTAGGTCATGCCTTAAATAGCCATTATATACAAGGGTATTGATAATGCCCCTGGTAGTATTTATGTGAAGTGATAATTCCTTGCTTATTTCATTTATGCTAAGGGTTGGTTTAGACTGGTTAAAACAGTTAATAATATCGATAGCTCTTTGGATAGATTGTATAACCCTTATATTAGAATTCATTTAATTCTTTACTCCTTTCAAAATTTATCTAGAATCTATGCCATATGATTATCTATACTCTATAGCAAAAGTATTGATATAGGTTTAGACAAGTATATTATTATACCATAAATTTATAATGAAGAAAAACAAACGATAATACAAAATACTTAAATAGGAGGAACTTATTTTATGGACCAGTTAATAAATAGAATAATAGAAGAAAATAGATACTTAACTAAATTAGGAAAGGTAGCCGATTATATACCTGCTTTAAGCACTGCTAATCCTAATGATATAGGCCTTTGTTTTATAGATAAAGAAAACAATATACATAAAAGTGGGTGCCATAATTTAAAATTTACGATTCAGAGTATATCCAAGGTATTAACTTTAATTCTAGCTATAATGGATAACGGAATGGATAAGGTCTTGGAGAAAGTTGGTTTGGAAGGTACAGATGAACCATTTAATTCATTTATAAAATTGGATTTGCCTAATATAACAAAGCCTGCAAATCCATTAATAAATTCAGGTGCCATTGTAGTAACATCACTCATAAAAGGTGATGATTCGATGAGAATCAAAAGGATAATAGATTTGGCTAAATTTATTACTAATAATAATACAATTGTATTCAATGAAGAGGTCTATCATTCCGAAAAGGAAACAGGAAGTAGAAATCGAGCTATGGCATATTTAATGAATAATAAAGGTATTATTGAAGGAGATGTGGAAGGAATTTTGGACACCTATTTCAAACAATGCTCTATAGAAATGGATGTCGTTGACTTGGCTAGAATAGGCAAGTTTATTTCAGGAGGATGCAAGGAGCTTAACGTACCAACAATAAATAACCATGAGCTAACAATATTATTAAAGGGTATACTTTTATCATGTGGTATGTACGATTCCAGCAGTAGGTACGCAATAGAAGTTGGAATTCCTACTAAGTCTGGGGTAAGTGGAGGGCTTATGGGAGTGGTTCCAGGTAATAGGGGAATAGGTATTTACAGCCCATCACTAGATACTCATGGTAACTCTATAGCTGGACTAGGAATAATAAAATCCTTATCTAGAAAATTAGATTTAAGCATATTTAATTGTTAAAGAAAAATCTGTTCTTCAGATAATATTGTCCTAGGGGTGCTAAAATAAGCTAGAATTTATCAACATCTATACATTGATGGAACTTTGGCTACTGAAGATACATTGAAAGCATTAGATGAAGAATTACATGAAGGCTATAAACCTGTTATGGCGAGTTATTAAAGAGAATAAATTTATTATAAATATTAATTCAAATTAGTATTGCATTTTATAATCATAGGTGATATTATATACGGGTATGGGGTATAAAGTGTTTTGGTGTTTTACCTTATAAAGCAAATATAAGGAGGGGAATATGTCCCTGCTTCTAAATCACTCACCTCGTTGCAGCGGTGTTTGAGATGCCTGCAAGTAGTTTCATCGATGCTTAAATCTATAAATTGCTTAATAACTAGGAGGAATAATAATAATGGGTATTTTTTCATCAGTACTAAATTTATCAAACAATACGGGAACTCCAAGCATAAAACAAATAAGTGCAGAAGAACTCAATGAAAAACTAGCTAATAAAGAAAAGATGGTTCTACTTGATGTTAGGGAATCTTATGAACTGCAGTCTGGGGTTGGAGCCCTTAAAGGCGTGGTGAATATACCATCAGGAGAGCTTGCTGCAAACTTGAAAAGATTAGAAAAGGACAAGGAAAATAAAATTGTTATTATTTGTCATAGCGGAGCAAGAGCTAGAGTTTCAGCTGTTGTTCTTGCAAGGAATGGATTCACAAATATAGATATCCTAAGCGGCGGAATGTTGGCATATAGAAGACAAGGATTTTAAGGCACATAAACATTTACTAGAACTTTCCATGTCCAAGTTAATAATATAATTTGTTGAGCTTTATCAAGTATTGATAGAGCTTTTTTTATTACGAATAGGAAAGTCCTACTATTTTAAGTGTTTGATTTTATGGACTTTCCGTAAATGAGTAACAAGAAAAGCTACATCTAATGCTTTTTTAGAAGGTTTTCTTATTACGAATAGGAAAG
>CAZAJU010000050.1:8651-11750 GCA_964485455.1 uncultured Tissierella sp. | reverse complement strand
AAAAAATTTGGAGGTAACAATGACTAAGAAAGCTGATATTATTTTTCCGCTTATTTTCGATGGTGGTATGGGAACTTATTATCCTCAAGTATCCAATAGACCCTTGCCTGAGTGTGAGATGGGAAATATTTTTGATAAAGATACGATTTTAAAAATTCATAGAGAATATATAGATGCAGGTGCTAAGGCAATTAAGACTAATACATTCCGTGCTAACCGTATTTCTATTTCTAGTGATTTTGGAGTAGTAGAGAAGGTTATTGAAGCAGGTATCAAAATTGCCCAAGAAGCAGTGGGAGATAAGGATGTAGTAATATTTGGAGATATTGGTCAAATAGGTACTAAAGATACTACTACATTTGATGATTATAGGGAAATTGTAGATGTGTTTTTAAATAATGGAATTGAGGATTTTCTATTTGAGACCTATTCATGTATGGATTATCTAGTAGAAATTGCCCAATATATTAAATCTAAAGTAGAGGATTCCTTCATTATTACTTCTTTTGCAGTTGGAGCAGATGGCCAGACTAGGATGGGTGAATGGGGAGAAAATCTATTGATGGAGGCATCTAGCTGTGGATTTATAGATGCTGTAGGATTTAATTGTGTATCTGGTCCCCTTAGAATTAGAGAGTATCTTGAAAGAATAGAAGTTCCAAATTCCATAATTTCAATTATGCCAAATGCTGGTTATCCAACGGTTATAAATGGTAGGACTTTTTATCCAAATAATAAGGAGTACTTTGCAAATGCAATCTTAAAGATGTTGGATCTTGGTGCTGATATTATTGGAGGATGCTGCGGTACAACCCCTGAATATATAAAGGAAATTGCAGATATTCTTCCGAATTATGAAAGAAAAGAGAGAGTAAATAAAGGCACTAGGAGCATAAAGCTTGAAACTCCATATAGAGAAAATCTATTCAGAAATAAATTAGAAAATGGTAAAAAACCCATAGCTGTAGAATTTGATCCTCCACAGGATTTAAATATTGGAAAATATATGGAGAATGCAAAAAAGCTTGAACTAGCTGGAGCTGATGCTATAACTATTGCTGACTGTCCTGTAGCCAGAGCTAGAATTGATGCAAGTTTAGTAGCCTATAAGCTTAAAAATGAGTTAGGAATTGAGCCTGTTGTACATATGACCTGTAGAGACAGAAATATAAATGCCACAAAAGCTCTTCTACTGGGATTAAATGTGGAGAATATATTGAATATAATTGTTGTTACTGGAGACCCAATACCTACAGCAGAGAAAAATGAGATAAAATCCGTATTTCAATTTAATTCATCTAGGCTTGCAAACTTTGTAGATGAGCTTAACAAAGACCTATTTACCAATCCAATGAATATTGGTGCAGCCTTAAATATAAATGCAAGAAACTTTAAATCAGAATTAGAAGTTGCTAAGAGAAAAGAAGAATCAGGGGTGAATGTATTCTACACACAACCGGTAATTTCAGAAGTTGCTGTTGAGAATATGAGATTAGCCAGAAAAGAGCTTAAAGCATACATTATGGGTGGAATTTTTCCAATCGTAAGCTATAAAAATGCAATGTTCATGGAATCTGAATTATCCGGAATTCATGTATCTCAAAATATTATAGATATGTATAAAGATAAAGACAAAGAAGAGTGCAATAGATTGGCAGTAGATATAGCTTATGATTTTTCAAAGAAAATAGAAAGCTATGTGGATGGTTATTATATAATGACCCCATTTTCTAGAGTAGATTTAGTTATAGGATTGATTGATAAACTTAAGAAATAAGCTAAGCTATTAGAAAAATCCTCACATGATTAATCATATAATCACGTGGGGATTTCTTATGAGTCTTATTTATCTCCATTTAAATTAATATCAATTCATATTTATTAGTAGATCTTAATTTCAATAAAATTCAAATATGTAGGAATATTTATATCCGTTTGTGGGGTCTTAATAAATTTTAGAATGATAAGTACCTAAACTTCAAATTTTCATGATAGACTCTAGAGTTTGTAAAACATCTGAGGAAGTTTTGCATATTTGGGTAACAATATCTAATAAGAATATCTTTTACTCAGTTATATAGTCATTGGAGTAAGGAAAACAAAGAAAAATAAAGGAGGAAGCCTTATGCCACACATAGCTATTACAATGTATCCAGGAAGAAGTCATGAACAAAAGTTAAATATTGCAAATAAGGTACAAAAATTATTGGAGGAAGAACTTGGTATAGACAGAAAGGCTATTTCTGTTTCAGTAGAAGATATTCCAAAGGAAAAATGGCAAGATAATATAGAGCAGTTTTCAGAGGATATCATGTATATTAAGCCTGGTGTATAATTAGGCAAGTGAACAAAAGCAGCATTGTGAAAGATAGTTTTAAGGAGGATAATATTTGGGATTAAAAAAGTATTTACACACTTGGAGAACAAACTATGTTATTAACCAGGTAAAGAACATAAGCATACCTGATTTTAAATCATCTAATGTACTAAGAAAGAGAATTGTATTTTCTGGTAAGGTTCAAAATGTTGGTTTTAGGCTGGAAGTCTATGAATTGGCAAAGAGACTAAATCTAGCAGGCTGGGTGAAAAACAGAGAAGACAAGAGCGTAGAAGCGGAAATTCAAGGAGAAGCTGATATGGTTAATTACCTGATTGATTTTATGAAATCTCTGAAACGTGCTAAGGTTGAAAGCGTTGATATTACTGATGTAGGAGTAATAGATGGTGAGGATAGCTTTACTATAGTGAAATAATGGAATTCATGTCACTTTTTCTATCGTAATAATTATCTAAGTAGAATTAAGAAAGGAAGGTTACATATGAAATTTGGACCAAGAAAACCAAGTCTTAAAAGACGAATATCTTCTAGAACAAGCCTTAAAAGACAATTAGTCCATAGATTAGGACTAAAGATGCCAAGAGGATATGGATGGATAAGAAACCCAAAGAAATATGCCTATAATAAGATTTACAACAAGACTTCCTTTGACATATTTAAGATGTTCAGGAAACTATTTAAATAATATTTCTTTAATTACTTAATGGTAGGTAGTCCAGATTCTGGACTACCATAATATTGGAATATCTAAAACCTACTAT
>CAZAJU010000050.1:6855-8551 GCA_964485455.1 uncultured Tissierella sp. | reverse complement strand
ATAGAGTTATCGTTGCGTTTATAAAGTTACATGTGTTAATAGGGTAAAGAAAGAGCTGATTATCAAAGAAGTTTAGCTAAATGATATTTAATTGCCAATTTCATTAAATGCATTTTTTACTGTTGAAAATGATAATCCATTTGCATTACAGTAATCTTTTATTACCTGGTTTGTTGGAGGTACTTGGTCGCTGTTAATGATTTGCATAATCTGATCTTTTGTAACACCAGCATCAAGAACTTGCTGGAAGGTAGTTGAACCATTTACAAGCTCTATTTCTTCAGCAGTTGTTTCGGCTTCTTCAATAGTAGAGTCTTCTGTATTTGATGCTAATGTGGTGTCAGCAGCCTTTAAATCAACTGAATGAGTTTGTAAATAGGTCTTTTGTTCATCTGTAAGTGACTTGTTGTGCTCCTGAATAAGAGCTACGGCCTCCTTTGGTAAGTAATCATCTCCAAGTTCAAATGGTAGATTATTATAAAGTGCTACAAAGGTTTTTACTGAACCATTTCCTATGTCCACAGTTAGCCCTTCATACATAACCTCTAAATCCTTAGATTTTACATCTTCGGGATTTGTATCTTTATCCAAGCCAAAACCTTCCATAAGAACTTCTGGGTCTATTTTAAATAAAGTTGAAATCTCCGCAAAGGTATAAGATCCTCTAATATCGTCAGGATTGTATTCACCTTCATTTTCTCCGCTAGTATATTTAATCGGCTCTTTTGTTGACTCGGTTATCCAGGTTCCAAGAGCCATTGTAGCACTGATTCCTCCAAACATTACAATGAAAATTATTATGCTCATCAAGGATCTATTAATCTTCATTTGCTGTTTCCTCCTTTTTTACAGATGATTTTCCGAAGTTAGCTTGGAGGCTTACTGTGTCAGCAACAGGGCAGCTTACTTCTGATGTACATTCATAGCAGCTAATGCACTGATGATCACTACCTTTGTTCTTTTCAGATACTTTAATGTTCATAGGACAGCTCTTATCGCACTTTTTACAGTTAATACAAGTACTTTTGGATCTTGTAATTTTAAAGATACGGAATATATTGCTTAATCCTAAAAGTGCACCATATGGACAAGCGTACTTACACCAAGGCCTTTCAACAAAAAGAGATAATAAAAGTGTAATAGCTAAAATAACTATCGATAAAACAGCAGTTTCAGACGACCAAAAGTTAAAAAGGGCATGATATGGGTCATAGCTTGAAAATACTAGTACACCTGACTTTGCTGTCAAATATACCACTAAAATCAATACTACATATCTTAAATAGCGTAGTACACTATCAAGTTTTTCAGGTAAAAAATTATTATATTTTTTCTTGAAAATCTTCTTTCCTATACGGCCAATCCACTCTTGAATAGAACCAAGTGGACAAATCCAGCCACAAAATACTGGTCCAAACAATATTGCCAGTATAAAAACAAGCACCATAAGTATTACCGAAGCAGCATGAATCTTTTGTACAAAGGTTCCAAGAGTTGCAAGCTGATACAGTGTTACAACTCCACCGAATGGGCAAATTGCATGAAGTGATGCATTTGAGAGATAGGGGATTCCCCCTCCTGATTCTGCTAGGCTATGATTAATTGAAATGATACCTATAAGAACGAAGAAAAAAACCTGAACTGCCCTCCTCCAGTTAAATTTTTTCTTGCCAATCATATTAACTACCTCCTTAGA
>CAZAJU010000050.1:0-6755 GCA_964485455.1 uncultured Tissierella sp. | reverse complement strand
AAAAAATAAAATCTCAACCTAAATGAGTATAAAAAGCGGAGGCAATCATGGAGAAAAATAATAAGCCTACAATTGTAGTAAGTCGATGCTTAGGATTTAGTAATTGTAGATATAATGGTGACATTATAAATGATAAATTTGTTCACATGTTAAAGGAGTATGTAAATTATATAACTGTTTGTCCAGAAGTAGAGATCGGTCTTGGTATTCCGAGAGATACTCTAAGACTAGTATCAGTAAATGAAGAAATTGAACTATATCAACCAGCAACTAATAAAGTTTTTACAAAAGAAATGGATGATTACTCAAAAGACTTCCTCCAATCACTAGGTGAAGTCCATGGTTTCATTCTAAAAGGGAGATCTCCATCTTGTGGAATTAAAGATGTAAAAGTATATCTAGGGAAAGAGAAGGCTGTTGGATCAATAAAGGGAGAAGGAATATTTGCTTCAAATGTAATTGATAAATATCCTTATTTAGCAATTGAGGAAGAGGGACGTCTTACCAATTATTTTATTAGAGAGCATTTTCTAACAAAGGTATTTACATTGTTTAGATTTCAAAAGGTAAGTGAATCCAATTCCATGAAAGAACTAGTAAAATTTCATTCCGAAAATAAATATCTATTTCTTTCATATAATCAAAGTCAATTGAAAATACTAGGAAAGCTTGTTGCAAATCATGAAAACAGAAAATTCAATGATATAATTAATGATTATAGAAATCATTTAGGATTATTACTTGCAAAACCCCCTAGAAAAGGTAATTATATGAATTCATTTATGCATATATTTGGATATTTTTCAGAGCATCTTAGAAAAGAAGAAAAAGATTTTATTTTGGAAAGATTTAACAAGTATAACGAAGATAAGATTCACATTGGGGTTATAACAAATCTCTTAAAATCCTATGCTATAAGATATGAAAAAGAATATATTTTAAATCAAAGTATTTTTTCTACATATCCAGAAGAATTGCATTTTATAAGCGATTCAGGAAAATAGATATTAATTATACGAAACCGACCCACCATAAGTTAGTCATAAAATCTAACTTATGGTGGGTCGGTTTTTATATGGCAAAATATGAGTGAAAGCTATAGAAGGTCTATTTTTTTCAAGTATTTTTTCATATCAAACTTTCTCATTAAACCTTTATCGTTCATATATCTGATTTTACCAAAGATTTTTCTCTCCACCCAAGGCCTGTCATGTTTTCCAAAGCACCAAGCTACACCTGCAAATCCATTTGGGTCTCTTCCATCAAGGCTATATTTATTGTTTAGAAATATGGCTTTTTCATAAGCTTCTTCAGGGGTGGTGCTCCACTCTAATATTTTTTTAACCCAATACATTCTCATATAGCCATGCATTTTTCCTGTTAAAACCATTTCCTTTTGTGCAGCATTCCAAAATAAATCATGGGTCTGGGCTTCTTCTAATTCTTTTAAGGAATACAAATAATCTCGAGTATCTTTTAAGTGTTCTTCAAGAGAAGTTTTAGCCCATGAAGGAACAGATTCATAATAATCGTAGTTGTCATTATAGAAAACAAAATTCATGCTTAGTTCTCTTCGAATTATCAACTCTTCCAAGAAATCACTTTTGTCATTTATATCAATATCTATTAATCTCCTAAATATGTATAGTGGAGAAATCTGACCAAAATGAAGGTAGGGGCTCATATTAGAGGAATAATCCTCTCCAGGTTCGTTTTTTAATTGACTATAATGCGGTAGCTTGTTAATAATAAAATCTTCTAGTATTTCCTTTGCTTTGCTTGTACCGCCCTTAAAATTTTTGACCGGTTTAACGGTTCTATTTATTTTGAGCTCCTGAATAGCACTTTCTATGTTATTGATATTAAATTCTACAAAATGAGTTTCTAGATTAATTGAATCAAGACATACTTGTTGCTCAGATAAAGGCAAAACAAAGCTATCAAGCTTTTTATTTATTTTAGACCTAAGAGTAGCAGCAGAATATTCTTCTTTTATAGAAGCAGATTCAACGGGTACAATAACATTAGTTTCTACCTGAACTACAGAACAATTAGCATTCGTAGCTAGATAATCTCTCCATTGTCTTTCTATCTTTAGATATCCTCTATCCACAATCACTAAAGCAGCTAGATGAGAGATTTCCAGTGCCCCTATTTCAGGTGATATTTTTCTTATAATCATTTTTATATTTCTTTTTGCCAGTTCTAACTTTACTTCCTTTAAACCTTCTAGCATAAAGCAATAATGCCGTTCATTTGCTTCAGGGAAATTGTCTGTAACTCCAAAATATACTACTAATGGCTTTCTTAAATTGTTTGCCTGTTGGATGGCATACTCAAGGGCGTGATTGTATTCAGTTCTTTGAGAGCTTTGCATCCAGTAGACTACATAAGGATTATCGGTTACATTTTTTTCATTTAGATTCTTAATTCTTTCTTGTAAAATCATAAAGTTAGTCTCCTATACAAAATTAAGTTTAAACCTATTTATTTAAAGTTAATTATATCATGTAATATCTCATGGAAACTAGCAATATTAAAAAAGGTTAATAGTTAGAGAACTAGTAGTAATTTCTGACTGTTCTTAAAGTTGGTTAGTATATTTGTTATGCTGTTGCTTACCTATTGCAAACAGTGATATAATACCAATAAATAGAATTCAAATAAAACATTAATAAGAAAGAGAGGTAGTACACCTATGGGTACGGTAGAAAATATTCAAAAGGAAGACTATACAAGTAGATTTATAGAAACTCTTAAAAATAGTGTAAAACCAGCTTTGGGATGTACTGAACCTGTTGCAGTAGGACTAGCTGTTGCTGTGGCTTTTAAAGAAGTTAGAGGAGCCATAGAGAAAATAAATGTAGAAGTAAGCACCAACATATATAAAAACGGTATGGGAGTTTATATTCCAGGTACTAAGAAAATGGGTCTAACATTTGCTTCTGCATTGGGGGCAACCTGTGGAGATTCCACTTTAGGCTTAGAAGTATTTAGAACAGTTAATGATGTGGCTGTAGATGAAGCTGAAAAGTTGATTAAAGAAGGCAAGGTTAATGTTGGAGTAGAAAACAAAAAGGGAAACTTCTATATTATGGCTCAAGTAGAAACAGAAGTTGGTAAATCTATTTGCATAATAAAGGATTATCACACCAATATAGTCTATTTAGAAGCCAATGGAAATATTTTACTGAATAAAAATCAAGATATAGAAATAAGCAGCAATGTTAATGAGTACTTAAAAAACATAAATATACAGGATATTAGAGAATTTGTTGAGAGTGTCTCGTATTCAGATATAAACTTCTTATTAGAAGGTGTAAGGTTAAATATGGATATAGCTAGAGTTGGGTTAAAAGAAAAATCTGGGCCAGGCCTAGGTGCAGCCTTAGACCAGCTAATGTCTGAGGGTACGATACAAAAGGATATTATTAATAAAGCTAGAACGTTTACCGCTGCAGCTTGTGACGCTAGAATGGCAGGTGTAAATATGCCGGTAATGAGTAGTGCAGGCAGTGGTAATCATGGAATTACAGCAATTATACCACCCTCAATTATTTGTGAGGATATGGGTTATGATGATGATAAATTAGCTAGAACACTGGCTTTTAGTCATTTAGTTACAGCATATATAAAGGTATTTACTGGTGGACTTTCTCCTGTTTGCGGCTGTGCTGTAGCAGCTGGAATTGGAGCGTCTGCTTCAATTACTTGGGCATTAGGCGGAACCAACAAACAAATAGCAGGAGCTATTAGGAATATGGTTGGGAATCTGACAGGAATGGTCTGCGATGGTGCAAAAGGCGGCTGTGCATTTAAGCTATCTACAGCATCAGCAGAAGCAATTATTCAAGCAAAATTAGCTATGTTAAATGTGATTATTAGTGATATAGATGGAATCGTAAGTCCTGGGGCAGAATTGACTATCAAAAACTTGGGTAGTTTTTGTAGCGAGGGAATGAAAAATGCTGATGATGAAATTATTGACATTATGTTGAAGCATTAACGACAATAAAGTGAGATATGAGGTTCATGAATATAGAAAAAAGATTAAGCTTTGTTTTCACTTGTAACAAATTTTACCAATAAAAGTGGTATTACAATAGGGGGGTTAATATGAAAAAAGTATTATACCAAAAGTGCATTTATTGTGGGGAAAAAATCAAATCTTCAGCTAAATTCTGTACTTTTTGTGGTAAAAAAAGCCCTTTTCAAGAAATAAATGAAGAACTAAATATTGATGAAGAAACTAAAGAAATCTCAATCAACTATTGTCCTAAATGCAAGAAAGAAATTAATCCAGGAGCAAAATTTTGCAGAAATTGTGGGGAATCAATTGCTGCAAAAGGGAAAGATAATATAGGAACTCAAAATGAAGTCCAAGTCGAGAAAAAGATTAGAACTAAATTAAATAAAAAAGAAGAATTAGAATCTGAAGAAGAACTAGAATTTAAAAAAGATATTAGAACAGAAGAAGTACTAGAGTCTAAAAATGCTATTGAATCATCAGAAATAATAAAAGATAATGCAGTAAAAAACCAGGAGCCTATTGCTTTTGATAAAAAAATTACCAAGAGTCCAGAAAAATCTAAGAAGAATAAAGTAGCTAAAAAGACTAAAATAAAAGTAATCCCTGTAGTACTAGCCTTATCCTTGATTTTGATTTCTATTGGGATATATAGAACTAGAGATGGATTTGAATATGATCCTTATACAACATCGCAATTTTCATCAGAATCTGAACCAACACCTTGGACTTCTGGAACGAAAGCCATTGAAGTGACTCCAATGGCAGGAATCAAAATCAGTGCCGAAGAAAATGCAATGGACATAGATAGAGAATTTCAAGTAAGTAAAATAGAAGATGAAGAACTTTATGATATGTTTTTAGGTGGGGATGAATACTATTTTCCTCTAGCAGGATTTGATTTTGAGTCAGGCATGACTTCAGAGGACATATTTCCAGGGTACATAGATATTAGTTTTGATTTAGAAGAGCTAAATATACCTGAAAATCTTTGGGAATATGTATCAATCATAAGAATAGAAGATAACGGCGACAGAACAAGATTACTTACTTCTTTAGAGGATAACCAATTAATTTTTAGTTCAAGAAAGAATTGTGTCTTTGCATTGGCACTTCCATTTTCGACTGAATTTATAGTTACAGCATTTGGTCTTTCAACACTTGGACCTGCTGCAATAAAGACATATAATGAGATGTATCGAAAATTTAATTATTTGGGAGAATCATATAGAAAGGATACATTCCTCTCTTATGAAATTTATTGGCCAACTACTATGCTATCTCCAAATCAAGCAGAAGTTGATAGGGTCAATAAAGAGTTAAAAGCTTTAGAACTAAAATACGGCATAGATTATAAAAATATAAAGAGTTCTAATCCTTACGATCATGCTGCTAAGCTTTCCGCCTTATTCGCAGATGAGTCATACAAAACACTGCAAGCCAAGAAAAATAGTGTGGAGTGGAAAAAAGAAAATTATTGGCCTGCAAGGGTTACTTTAGCTCTTGAATCTCTAGAAAAGGCAGATAAATACTTAAAAGAAGTAAAAGGGTTTAAAATGCCTAAAGGCTATACGGATATATTGATGCTTAAAGATTGGCCTGCTGAATACCCTACCAATGCATTAGCAATGCAAGATGGAAATTTCGGACAAAAAGGATTTATAGCAGTAAATCTTTCGGATTTCATGATGCTGGGGTATGTAAAGGAAGCCGTAGAGGTAAACAATAAAATTTTGAACCTTGATACTAAATTCAATGTTCAGGATAAAATAGACGAAATGAATATAAATATGGTTCATGAACTCTTCCATACAGTCCAGGAAGAATATATAGTTAAAAGATCTGATTCATATTTATGGTTTTGGGAAGCAACTGCCCTAACACTAGAATATGAAGCAAATAAATATTACCTTGCAAATGCTTGGAATGTAAAAGAAGATAATTCTGTAGATCGTTCATTCTGGGAAACATTTAAAAACAAGCTAGATGATGATATAGATAATGAAAGTATAGTCCGAAATCATGGATACACAGCTTCTCACCTAATAGAATTTTTAAGGGATGATTCTGAATTTAATCAAAAGGGTACAGATGATTATTTGAAAAATGTGTTGGAGTCATTTTCTAAATTCGGTTCGAATGCTATCTCAGCACTTTATGATGGAGGGGGCTCATCCTCAGATGATCTTAGTAGCAAATTCTATGCTTTTTCAACCAATATAGCAGAAGAAATGTATAAGCACATTTCGAGTAAAATATCTGGAGAAGGTAATGTGGGTCTCCTTGAAGGGATAAAAAATCCATTAGATGAAAATAATCCTCTATATGTTTGGAATGTTGAATCAAAGCCTCTTTCAGTAGAGTACAAAATTTTATCTACGCAAGCTTTATCTCAAGAGCGAATGAAAAACTCCTCGGTATTTATCATACCTGATAATATTGTTAACTACTCAGATTTTGATATGTACCATAACATAAGAACCGGCACAGGTGACTGGATAAATGTAGAGAGTCAGATTAAAGACTACAAAGCAGATACAGTAAAGGAACTGGAATTACAAAGAATAGACTCAAGCACCACCATACAAGATATACCAGAAAATATGTCTTTGAAAGTACTTTTAATGCTTCAGCCACAATCACTTAAAGTAGAAGCAAAGGATAATTTACTCAATGTAGAAATAGAAAAAAGCAAGCTAATGGAATTCTTAAGCAATCGTGGCATTGA
>CAZAJU010000049.1:5812-15270 GCA_964485455.1 uncultured Tissierella sp. | reverse complement strand
TCAAGACTTTGTAATCGAGGACCTATCTAACTGGTATATCAGAAGATGTAGAAGAAGATTCTGGTCAACTGAACTAGATGATGATAAGAAATCAGTTTATAATACTACTTATGAAATCTTGGTAGGAATTTGTAAGATGGTAGCTCCATTTGTTCCATTTACTTCAGAGGAGATTTACCAAAGTTTAACTGGAGAAGAATCAGTTCACTTAGCTCTATATCCTGATGTGAATGAAAAACTTATAAACAAGGATATTGAAAAGAAAATGGACCTTGTAAGGGACTTAGTAGCCTTAGGAAGGGCTTCTCGTGAGAATGTTAAGATAAAGGTTCGTCAACCACTAAATGAAGTAGTTATTGATGGAAAATATGAAGAGATGATAGAGGATTTAGTGCCTCTAATAAAGGAAGAGTTGAACGTAAAGGAAGTAGTATTTGAAAAGGACCTTTCACAGTTTATGAATTTCTCATTGAAACCTAACTTTAAAGTAGCTGGAGCAATTCTTGGTTCTAAGATAAAGGCTTTTGGAAATGCATTAAATGCACTAGATGCAAAGGAAACAGTTGAAAAGCTAGAGAGCGGACAATCTATAACATTGGACTTGAATGGAGAAGAAACTGAAATAATCAAGGATTATGTTCTAGTAACCATATCCTCAAAAGAGGGCTTTAATGTAATTATGGAAAACAATCTATTTGTCATATTGGACACTACCCTTACACCAGAGCTTATAAACGAGGGATATGCAAGAGAGTTTATTTCTAAGATTCAACAATTAAGAAAGAGTAACGGCTATGAAGTTCTAGATAATATAAATATCTACTTCCATGGTTCAGATGAAATCAACGCTGCCATTGAAGAATATAATGAATATATTAAAAAAGAAACCTTGGCAAAATCCATATTAAGAGTTGATGAAGATAATTTAGAAGAACAGGATCTAAATGGACAAATGACAGGAATAAGACTAGAAAAAATTCAATAAAACCTAATTTAGAAACAAGGTGGTAATATCTCTACCTTGTTTCTAAAATTTTTATAGTAAGATAAAAAGGGGTTTCCTATTAGAATGTAGAATAATTAAATATTATAGATTCTATGGAGGCGTTAGAGTTGAAGTTAGTAAAGTTGAACTATGGGAGTTTAGTTATAATAAGAGAAGCAAATAAAACAGATGCAGTAAAGATGATTAAATACATTGATGAAATAAGTCATGAATCAGACAATTTGACTTTTGGTGAAGGTGAATTTGGATTAAATTACGAACAGGAAGAAATATTTATTACAAATATATCAAGACAGAATAATTCATTAATGATTATAGCAGAAGAAAATGGAAAGATAATTGGAAATTTAACATTTATAGGGGGAAAGAGACCTAGAACTGCTCATTCTGGAGAATTTGGTATAAGTGTATTGAGGGATTATTGGAGAAAGGGATTAGGCACTGAGCTAATTAAATATTTAATCGACTGGAGTAAAGAAACAGAGATAGTTAGAAAGATAAATTTAAGAGTTAGAACTGATAATTCAAATGCTATTTCCTTGTATGAAAAAATGGGTTTTGTAATTGAAGGTAAGATAACAAGAGAGATGAAAATAGAAGGCGAATTTATAGATGCATTTTATATGGGTCTTGAAATAGGGTAGGAAACTATGGTATCATAGTAAAAATTTGTATTTATTTATGATGAGGTGTTGAGTTTGAATAAGATGAGTAAGATGTTATTTATTTCATTGCTGGTAGCAACTGCATCCCAAATAAGTTTAGGATTAATGAATAGTCAGTTTATTATTTCTGCCGGTATAATTATATTCGTAGCATTCTTAGTGTATTATAATGATGATTTAAATCCTGTTCCCCTTGGGATAATGTCAGGTATAATGGTTTACATATTTAGAATGGTCATAAGTTATATGACCATAGGAACATCTGATAATTTAGTAATTGCATATATGTTGGAGATATTATTTTACTTATTCTACTCAATATTCTATAGTATACTCTTAAAAGAAGACAGAACTGAGAGCCTAGTATATGTATACGTTTCTATTGTATTTTGTGACTTCTTTTCAAATGTATTAGAAGGTATAGTTAGGTATTTAATATTGGGAGTTCCTTATATCTTTGACATATTGGATCAGTTGCTCCTTATAAGTATTATTCGTTCTACAATTATACTACTAATAATTGGGTCCTTTAGATACTATGCATACTTACTTAAAAAAGAAGAGCATGATAGAAGGTATAAAAAACTATTATTGCTAACTTCACAGTTTAAAGCGGAGGTGTATTGGATAGAAAAGAATATGGATGGTATCGAGAAGGTAATGAGCCAGTCATATGCCCTTTTTGATGAAATTACCAATGAAAAAAACAGGGATACATGGGCAGAAAAAGCATTAAATATTGCTAGAGAAGTACATGAAATAAAAAAAGAAAATGGTCTTGTAGTTAGAGGTATTAGGGAAATTACTGAAAAAGAGCTAAATGATGTAGGTATGAACTACAAGGAAATAAATGATATATTGCTTGAGTCTATGAAAAGAGAAGTCAGTAGGCAGAATAGGAATATTAATTTTATATTCGAATGTGGAGAAGACTTCTACACCCCTAATCATTATTATCTAATGTCTATCCTAAGAAATCTAATAATGAATAGTATGGATGCTATCCCAATCTCTGAAAATGAAGCATTAATAAGTTTAAATCATGAAGTAGATGATGAAAATCATATATTTATCGTTACTGATACGGGCTCTGGAATCGATGAAGAGGGGTTAAAGCTTATATTTTCACCTGGATACTCAACAAAGATAAATTATAATACAGGGGAAATCAACAGAGGACTAGGTTTGAGCATTGTACAATATATTGTAAACCAATTAGAAGGAAGTATTGAGGTTAGCTCAAAGCTTGATGTTGGAACTACTTTTAAGGTAATAATACCTAAAATTATAATGGAGGAAGAAAAAGTTGAAAATATTCTTAGTTGATGATAGTGAAAGCATAATTCGAATACTTGAAAAGATTATTGAGGATAAGGAATTAGGGGAGGTAATAGGAAAGGCTACTAATGGAATAGATGCGATTGATGATATTAAATTATTAAGACCTGATATAGTATTAGTGGATCTTCTAATGCCTGGTAAGGATGGCATAAGTATGGTTAAAGAAATCAAATCTGTAAATTCAGGTATTCATTATATTATGATATCGCAAGTATCCTCAAAGGATATGATTTCAAAGGCATATCAGAGTGGTATCGAATTCTATATATCAAAGCCTATTGATGCTATTGAAGTAGAGACGGTTTTAAGAAAAGTTATAGAGAGAATAGAAATGAATAAGAAGTTAGAAAAGATTCAAAGTATCTTTGCAGGGAACCTGAACAATCTAGTAATATCAAAACCTGAGGAAGATAATTTAGCAGGGATTAAAAAGGTTATGCAAAGAATGGGAATCTTGGGAGAAACAGGGAGTCAGGATATTATAGCTGCTGTAGAATATCTTATAAATAATAACCTAAGCATGTCAGAAATAACGGTTAATGAGTTATGTAGTAAATTTTCAGATAATCCTAAGACTATGGAGCAAAGAATAAGAAGAACTGCAACTGCAGGAATGATAAATTTAGCTAATATAGGCATAGAAGATTATATGAATGAGATTTTTGTCGAGTATTCCAATGGGTTATATAACTTTGAGCAATTAAAGATTGAGATGGATTTTATAAGAGGGAAGTCTAAAAAAAGAGGAAAGGTTAATCTTAAGAAGTTTTTAGAAGGAATAGTTTATTATAGCAAGCTATAGCTGGATAAAGATATCCTTAATCTACTTTTAGTGATAGGATGAAATTGCTTTGTAATTTCTGACTTTACTAAAAGTAATTTTTTTATTACGAATAGGAAAGTTCTACCTTGAATCTTATATAAATAGAACTTTCTGTCAATGAGTAACAAGAAAAGCTACGTATAACACTTCTTTAGAAGCTTTTCTTATACCCTTACTTTTATGTATTTTATTTATAAAAAATATTTTTTAAAAATCTAAAAATATTTTTATATACTTTGAAACTTTAAGTAGGAATGTGAAGTGTTAGGCCTATACTCATATTATATAAAAGAGAACTAAATTGGATATCGTTTTCAAGCTTTATTAGGAGAGGTCACACGGTAAAACGTGGAATAAAGTTAGAAAGGATATTGCTAATCTTGTTAGTTCCTTAAAAAATAGAGATGGAGGCATTTCAATGGAAGGTTTGAGAGAAATAATAGGTTTAGTAAACAAGGTTTTATGGGATTACGTACTTATTTTTGCATTAGTTGGTATTGGTATTTATATGACGTTTATACTTAAGTTTCCACAATTTACTCGAGTATTCCCAGCATTAAAGAAGATGATCGATGGAATTGTTAAAAAGGAAAAGGTTGAAGAAGGAAAAATGAGTCCTTTCCAAGCCCTATCTACAGCTGTAGCTGCACAGGTAGGAACAGGAAATATCGTAGGTGTTGCAACAGCAATAGCTGCAGGTGGACCAGGAGCAGCATTCTGGATGATAGTATCAGCGTTCTTCGGAATGGCAACTATATTTAGTGAATCTGTTCTTGCACAAAAGTATAGAGAGACTAAAGATGGGGAGTTAGTGGGTGGACCTGCTTATTATATTAAAAATGGCCTTAAATCAAAAGGCTTAGCAATATTCTTCTCAGCAACAGCTGTACTAGCACTAGGTGTTGTTGGAATAATGGTTCAATCAAACTCAGTAGCAGGTTCAGTTAGTTCAGCGTTTAACGTACCAGTTATAGCAGTTACTGTAGGTCTTGCAATCGTTGTAGCACTAATATTAATGGGTGGTATGGGAAGAATAGCATCATTTGCAGAAACAGTAGTGCCAATAATGGCTGGGGCTTATATATTAGGAAGTTTAGTTATTATAGTTATGAACATGGGTAATTTCTTACCTGCAATAAAGAATATATTTGTTGGAGCATTTACACCAGGAGCTATCGGAGGCGGTGTTCTAGGAATTACAGTTCAACAAACAATAAGATTTGGTTTAGCTAGAGGATTGTTCTCAAATGAAGCAGGAATGGGTTCAACTCCACACTCACATGCTGTTGCAGATGTAAAGCATCCTGCAGAGCAAGGTTTTACTGCAATGATAGGTGTATTTATATCAACATTTTTAATCTGTACTTCAACAGTAATGGTAAATATGGCATCTGGTTCATATGACCCTAGTGTTGCAGCTTCTGTAATGGTTCAAAGTGGTACAGTTATGACTCAAAGTGGTTTTGCTTCAGGCTTTGGTAATTTTGGAGGAATGTTCTTATCTATCTGTTTATCATTCTTCTCCTTAACTACTATAGTGGGATGGTACTTCTTTGCAGAATCAAACGTAAAGCTATTAGTTGATGCAAAACCAATTACTTTAAATACTTTCAAAGCAGTTGTATTGACATCATTAGTAATAGGTACTTTAATAGATGCAACTTTCGTATGGGAATTAGCAGATGCAGCAATGGGAATCATGGCCATTCCAAATATTATAGCTTTATTCATATTATCCAAGGATGTTAAGAATATGCTTAATGATTATGATGCTAAGGTTAAAGCTGGAAATGTATATTGGAACTATGAATTCCAAAATCTTGAAGAAAAGCAAAGTAAAAAGAGTTCTGTTCTTAAGAAGGGTTTAAGTACTACAATAATTAAATAAATGAATTAATCCCCCCCCGATACATTAATCGGGGGGGTTCCCTTTTTTAATAACTCCAATAAATCACATGTAATTTTTATTGTTGTCCATGATGCTCGGAATAAATCATAGTAACGACAATTAAGAAGAAAATATGTATAATATATATTGTTTAAGTAATGCAAATTGTAAGAATGATAGCATTAAAGGAGGCTTGCTTTGAAAAAAATTATTGAAACGAAAATAGATGGTTTAAAGCTAAGATTTGCAGAAGAAGATGATGTACCTTTAATATTAGAATTTATAAAGGAGTTGGCAGAATACGAAAATCTGTTGGATCAGGTAGTTGCAACAGAAGCTGGTATAAGGGATTCCATTTTTAATCGTAAGGCAGCAGAGGTTGTCATCGCCCAACTCCATGGGGAAGACATAGGTTTTGCATTATTCTTTCATAACTATTCCACCTTCCTGGGAAAACCTGGTTTATATCTAGAGGATCTATATATTAGGCCTCAAATGAGAGGAAGGGGAATAGGAAAGATATTATTATCTTTTTTGGCAAAGCTAGCTATAGAAAGGGATTGTGGAAGGTTTGAGTGGTGGTGTCTTGATTGGAATGAGTCTTCTATAAATTTTTACAAGAGTATTGGCGCTGTTCCTATGGATGAATGGACAGTATATAGGGTAGATAACGAAGCTCTACTGGGTTTAGCTAATGGATTTAATTGAGGATAAGCTTAATGAGATTATTTATAACTAGACATGGAACAACTGAATGGAATATTCAGAAGAGATTACAGGGTTGGATGGATTCCAGTCTTACTCAGGAGGGAATAAATAGAGCTAAAAGTCTTGGGGATAGGTTAAAAGATATAAAGTTTGACTATATTTATTCCAGCCCTCAAAATAGAGCGTTGTATACTGCTGAGCTAATTAGAGGAAATAAGAAAGTGGAAATTCGAACCCATGATGCCTTGATGGAATTTGGATTTGGTGTTTGGGAGGGAATGGAGCTTTCTCAAATAGAAAATGAGTACCCTAATGAGTACTATACCTTTTTGAATAATCCGAAGGATTATGTTCCTATAAATGGAGAATCTTTGCAGGATTTATTTAAGAGGATAAATAAATTCTTAGAGGAAATAGTAAACTTAGAAGCAGAAAACATATTAATAGTTACCCATGGTGTAACTATTAAAGCTATACTTGCAATAATCAAAGGGATGACTATAGATGAATTTTCAAAGCTTCAAGTATATACTGGTACAGCTCTTAATATATGTAAGGTGGAGAATGGAAATATAGAATTATATATAGAGGGGGATATATCTCATATTGATACTGAGTTTTTTGAGGAGTCAAATATTTAAAGATGCCATTCCATATGAATAAAAGTTCTAGGAGAAGAGGATGCGACTATCAAGACAATTTTATGAAAGAAATACAATTTTAGTAGCAAGGGATTTACTGGGGAAGGTTTTGGTCCATCAGGATGGTGACAAGCTATATAAGGCTAAGATAGTAGAGACGGAAGCTTATATAAATTCAAAGGATGAAGGAGCTCACTTTAATAAGGGCTTGACCAATAGAACTAGGGTTATTGATGAAGCTGGAGGCCATATTTATATATACAATATCTATGGAATGTATCAGCTTTTTAATATCGTTACCGAAAAAGAAGGAGTACATGGTGCAGTGCTACTAAGGGCAGTGGAACCTCTAGAAGGAGTAGAATATATGTATGAAAATAGATATAATAGAAAAATGGTTGCTCCTAATGCTAAGGAGTTAAAGAATTTAACTAGTGGACCTGCTAAGCTTGTAATGGCTATGAATTTATCAATAGACAAACATTATGGTGCAAATCTAGTGGATAATCCTAGTATATGGGTAGAGGATGGATTTGTTGTACCTAAAGAGGATATAATTCGCAGCAAGAGGATAAATATAGACTATGCTGTAAATGGAAGAGACTATCTCCTAAGGTTTTTTATTAAAGATAATAAATATGTATCATAATATAAATTGTACAAACTAGGCATAAAAACGCCTCTATCTTACTAAATATTAAGTAAGGTGGAGGTGTTTTTATGGATAAAGTAGTAAGCGATAGGCTCATTTTGTGGTTAGGTATATTACTGGCTATCATTATATTTGGTAATATTACCTACATTAGAAGCAATCACAGAGAAGTTTATAAAGATAGTAGTGAGGAAAGTCTAGATTATTTTCCTAATAAGGCTATGAATAAGGTATTTAAGAACGAGGGGAAAAATGAATACTTTACACACCTTGTAGATTATGTTTTTAATGGGAAAATACAAATAAAGCAAATAGATAAAAATACAAAGATGGTAATGGTCTATAGTATAGAAGATGAAGCTATAAGGCTTGTTTTCACTAAAGAATTGGATAATAAAACTTTTGGTGTAGATTATACTCATGATTTAGTACCGAATAGAGATGATATAATCATTAAGGCTCCAGTTAGAGAAGGAACTAAGTGGAGGGATGATGAAGGTGGAACATATGAAATAATAAAAAAAGATGCAGAAGTTATGACTCCAGCAGGTGCATTTGAAGCAATAATAATTAAATATACTAATGATGATTTTACTGTTAAGGAGTATTATGCAAAGAATATAGGCCTGGTTAAAATAGTAATTAATAACTATGAAGCTTTTGAACTTGTTAAATATAAGTAATTATAAAGAGTCGAAATGTTCGAATTTGGGCTTATATGGTATGAGGAAACTATTGCGTAATTTTTTCCAATAATTAAATATTTTACTAAATATTAATTCTCCTTAAGAAAACATATAGATAAAAATATAATTAAAGGTATAATAATATTAATAACTTTAATATATATTAACGTAAAGTGAGGGTAGATATGAGAATTTTTATTGCAGATGATGATGCCAATATAGTTAGATTATTGGAAAGAATAATACTAGATAGAGATTTAGGTCAAGTGGTAGGTAAGTCCAACAATGGAGCTGAGGCAATCAACCAAATAATGGTCTTAAGACCCGAAATATGCATGGTGGATTTTATGATGCCAGGTAAGGATGGAATAAGTGTAGTTAAGGAGATAAAGGGGATTTATCCTAATATTCAATTTATCATGATATCTCAGACTTCAACTAAATCCTTAATATCCAAAGCATATGAAAGCGGAATTGAGTATTATATTTCTAAACCCGTTGATGCTATTGAAGTACAAGTAGTAACTAAAAAGGTAATTGAGAAGATACAAACTATAAAAAAACTTAACCGAATAAAAAATATGTTTAACGACGATGAAATTGAAAAGAATAGTGCAGACACTGAAAACTTGGTAAGATTGATCCTAAATAAGATAGGTATTATTGGAGAATCCGGCACTGCAGATATTATAAATGTAGTAAAACATTTAATTTCAACTGAACAGAATTTAAGTAATATAACCATAACTGAGCTACTTAGTCGTTTTACAGATAACCCTAGATCTATGGAACAGAGAATTAGAAGAACTGCTACTGCAGGTATGATCAATATAGCAAATTTGGGAATTGAAGACTACATGAATGAAGTTTTCGTAGAATATTCTAATAGCTTATATAGCTTTGAACAATTAAAGATTGAAATGGATTTTATTCGTGGAAAGACTACTAAAAGAGGTTCTGTAAATATTAAAAAGTTTATCGAGGGAATTGTTTATTACGTTAATAATCAGAATTAAGCTGATATAAATTATATGTTACTTCCAAAGAA
>CAZAJU010000049.1:0-5712 GCA_964485455.1 uncultured Tissierella sp. | reverse complement strand
GTTGTAGCAAACAGTAAATTTTCGTAAGAATTTGTAACGAATAGAATAATATAAGAACAAGAAAGAAAAACGTTTTCATCGTGCTTGCTTATTGAAAGGAAGGGGAATACTTTTTTTGGAGTTGGTGGTAACGTTTTACTAAAAAATTAAAATACTAGGAGTTGAGAAAAATGCATATTATTGAATTCTTAAATGATAACATCATTTGGGGAATACCCATGTTAGTACTTATGATAGGAACTGGTTTAATGTTAATCTTCTTGACAAAAGGAATCCTGTTTACAAAATTCAATATAGTAATGCGATATACACTGGCTACTTTGTTCAAGAAAAGAACTGAGGCCAAAGAAGGAACAATTACTCCTTTCCAAGCCGTTTCCACTGCTCTTGCAGCAACTGTTGGTACAGGTAATATAGTAGGTGTAGCAGTAGCTATTCAGGTTGGGGGGCCTGGAGCAATCTTTTGGATGTGGGTTTCTGCTGTAATCGGTATGATGACTAAGTACGCTGAAGTTCTTCTTGCCTTTGCATATAAGGATAAGAATGAAAAGGGTGAAGTTGTTGGGGGGCCGATGTACTATATAACTAAGGGTTTAGGTAAGAAATGGTTTGCTCTTATTTTCTGCTTCTGTGGCATATTTGCTTCCTTTGGTGTTGGTTCTATGGTTCAGGCAAATGCATTAGCTGGGGGAGTTAAGGCTTCCTTTGGTGTAGCACCATGGATAACCGGTATAGTAGTATCAATTTTAGCTGGTTTAGTACTTATTGGTGGTATAAAGAGAATATCAAGTGTTGCTGAGATACTTGTTCCTTTCATGGCTTTGTTCTACATAGTAGGTGCATTAGTAGTACTTGCTATGAATGCTAGTGGAATTCCTGCAGCTTTTGCTTTAATAATTAAGAATGGTTTCACACCTGCAGCTGCTACAGGTGGATTCCTTGGGGCTACAGTTATGTATGCAGCAAGAATTGGGGTTGCACGTGGAGTATTTACAAATGAAGCAGGTCTTGGTAGTGCGCCTATAGCTCATGCTGCGGCAGATAATGATCACCCAGCAAGACAAGGTCTTTGGGGAGCATTTGAAACCTTCTTTGATACATTAGTGATGTGTACAATCACAGCACTTGTAATATTAACATCAGGTCTTTGGAACTCAGACCCTATGATGGAAGGTAATGCAATGTCAACTTTAGCCTTCAATAATGCATTTAATGGTGGAGGATACATTGTTGCCATAGGTTTAGTGCTATTCGCATTTGCTACTATCATTGCATGGTACTATTATGGTGAAAAGTGTATAGAATATTTAGCAGGACAAAAGTCTATAAAATTTTATCGTGTTGTATTTATAGCTACAGTTTATATTGGTTGTGTGGCTCAGCTAGATGTTGTATGGCAACTTTCAGACCTTTTCAATGGCATGATGGCTATTCCAAACTTAATTACATTATTCTTGCTTGCACCTGTTGTAAAGGATTTAACTGTAGACTTCTTTAAGGATCCAGATAGAATAAGACCAGAGAATGAAGATTATTCAAAATTCCTTATAATAAATGGCAAAAAACCTAAATCAAAGGCATCTAACAAGTAAAATTATAGGTTCCAAATTAGCAGATGGTAAAGTTGATTCTAACCACGCTAATTTGGAACCTTATTTTTAATCCAATATTTTTATATAGTCCTTAGGAAGTGATGAAATTTCTGAATATATAATATCCATATAATCCAAATTCCTTTTTTCATCAGTGAAGGTATCCGTTTTTTTAGATAGCTCCAATCCGTTTTTTATAAAGCTATCTATATATTTATTTGAAGGATTCTTATATTTTTTTATTATTAAAATCTTTCCCTTAGAAATAAAGAATAATTTATAACCATCTCTAACAGGGAGTTTTAAAATCATATCCTTAGAAAACATACTATTATAATCATTTAATTTACTTTTTAAATAGTTAAGGCTGAAAATGATGTCTCTATATACTTTAGCGGTTTCAAACCTATATAAGTAAGCTGCTTTTTTCATTTCAGACTCCAAACTTATAGTAAAGGAATCAAGATTATTAGTAGATGAAAAAATTTCCAATAATGAAATCCTGTTTAATTCGAATTTCTCCTTGTCCATTATATGTGGAAACAGATTATAGCTAAATTTATATTCTTTATCACGTTTTTCAATAGGATATAAATTTTTTAAAGAATTCAGTATTTTTAATAGACTGTACCTTCTTCTAAATGGACCAAAACAATCATGTCCTCTTTCAAAAGTCACTGTAAGAGGATTATAGTTGTTGAAATGTTCAACTTTTATGTATATATATTTCTCGTCGTTTTTCATTTGACTATTAAAGATTGGCTGAATGTTTTTTATAAGCTCACATTCTAACAGCCTTGCTTCAAGGTGAGTATCTGTAACTACAAATTCTATATCATAGATATAAGAAGTCATTTTCTTTACCTTTTCCCATTTGGGGTTAGCAACAAAATAGGATTTTACTCTTTTCTTAAGGCATATGCTCTTGCCTATATAGATAACTCTTTTGTCTTTATCCAAAAACTTATATATGCCTGGTTCTTCAGGCAAGTTATTTATTTTATTTAATAATAAATCTGAAATCATATTAAACCGCTTCCTATGTAATTATCCTTAGATAATTATATCAAAAGCCATGGGGGATACAATAATATATTGGAATTCCTAAAATAATTGAAATAAAAACGTTTTCGTGATACAATTGAATGGTGTAAATAATTTGACTATTGGAAATAATAAGTAATATTGGAGCGTTGTGATTTAACTAAATATATCTAAAATATGAAAAAAAGGTTATTGCCTTTTAAATAAATGCTAGTTAAGGGGGAATGTATTATGAAAGCTTATTCAGCTGACAAGATCAGAAATGTAGCTTTACTAGGACACAGTAGTAGCGGTAAAACAACTTTAACAGAGGCAGTTCTATTTACATTAGGGATTACCAATAGACAAGGAAAGGTTACAGATGGAAATACTATTTCTGATTTTGATAAAGAGGAAATAGCTAGAAAGGTATCTATTGGAACCTCCGTAATACCAGTGGAATATAAGGATTTAAAATACAATTTATTAGATACCCCAGGATATTTTGATTTTATTGGAGAGATGTATGGAGCAAAGAGAGCAAGTGAAGGTTCTGTATTATTAGTTGATGCATCTTCTGGAATTGAAGTAGGAACTGAAAAAGCATGGAAAAATGTTGAGAAATATAAGACTCCTAGAATTATATTTTTAAATAAAATGGATAAAGAAAATATTGATTTCGAAAAAACCTTATCCGAATTAAAGGATAAGTTTAGTGATAAAATAATTCCTTTTGCACTACCTATTGGAACATCTGAATCATTTAAGGGATTTGTAAGCGTTTTAGATGGAAAGGCATATGAATACAATGGTAAAACTAGAGTAGAAATACCTATGCCAGAGGAGTATAAGGACGATATAGAAGAAATAAAAGAAACCCTTAATGAAAAGGTTGCAGAAACAAGTGAAGATTTGATGGAGAAATATTTTGGTGGGGAATCTTTTACTAATGATGAGTTGAAACAGGGTTTAAGAGCAGGTGTTGGCTCTGGAGACTTAGTGCCTCTAATAGTAGGCTCAGCTGAAAAGGCCATTGGTGCCGATTTTCTACTTGAAGTAATAGGGGATTTTATTCCTTCTCCATTGGATGTAGGCTCATATATGGGTACTAAAGACGAAGAACTTGTAGAACGGAAGGTAGACGCTAAGGGACCATTTTCAGCTATAGTATTTAAGACTATTGTAGACCCGTTTGTGGGAAAAATTTCTATTTTTAAAGTTATCTCAGGGAAGATAACTAAGGAGATGGAGCTTTATAACTCAACCAAAGATAAGTCAGAAAAACTAGGCGGTCTATTCCATCTTAGAGGTAAAAATCAGTTAGAGGTAACTGAAATAGGAGCAGGAGACATAGGTGCTACTGCAAAATTAAACTACACTCAAACTGGTGATACACTTTGCGATAAAAACGATCAAACTCTATATGACAAGATAGAATATCCACAGCCAACCCTTTATTTGGCAGTAGAACCAAAGAATAAAGGTGATGAAGAAAAGATAGGTGTATCCTTAAATAAGATGACAGACGAGGATCCAACCTTTGTTGTTGATAGAAATTCAGAGACTAAACAACTTCTAATTGGTGGACAGGGCAATATGCAATTAACTGTTATAGTTGATAAACTAAAGAATTCATTTGGAGTAGAGGTTAAGTTAATTAATCCAAAGATTGCTTATAGAGAGACTATTAAAGGAACATCTAGTGTTCAAGGAAAGCATAAGAAACAATCAGGTGGAGCAGGACAATATGGGGATGTTCATATGAGATTTGAGCCATCCTCAAAAGAGTTTGAATTTGCTGAGGAGATATTTGGGGGCTCAGTACCAAGAAATTTCTGGCCTGCAGTAGAAAAAGGAATCAGAGATTCACTAGAGCATGGTGTATTGGCTGGATATCCTGTTGTAAATATTAAAGCAACTTTATTTGATGGTTCATACCATGATGTTGACTCTAATGAAATGGCCTTTAAGTTGGCAGCTCAGTTGGCATTTAAGAAAGGTATAGAAGCTGCTAAACCAATCTTATTAGAACCAATTGTAAAAGTTGAAGTATCCATTCCAGATGATTATCTTGGAGATGTAATGGGAGATATGAACAAACGTCGTGGAAGAATCCTTGGAATGGAACAGCAAGATGATGGAACTCAAAAGCTAATAGCTGAAGCTCCTCATGCAGAAATGTTCGAATACGCCATAGATTTAAGAGCAATGACTCAAGCAAGAGGAAGCTTTAAAATGGAATTTGAAAGATATGAAGAAGTTCCGCAAATGATTGCTGAAAAGATTATTGCTCAGGCAAAATCAGAAAAAGAACAATAAAAATTAATTCCTTAAATAAAATGGCTCAGCATATTGAAATGCTGAGCCATTTTATAAAATACTTTACGAATTTATTGATAGATGTTATTATAATATTAAATTAATGAGTACAAAAGAGAATTAGCTCTTTTGTAAGCAATCAAAACGATAAAGGCAAACTTAGGGAAACCTAAGGACGCAAAGCTATAGGGCCTGAAATGGCAGCCAGTTTCCGAAGGGAGAGTTTACGTGAGTAAAAGAGTTGTTAGTTTATTTTTTGTTCTTGTTTTTTTTATGTCATCTATAGGACAAGCTTATGGTTCATCCTTATATAATATCTAAATTCTTCGTGAAATAGTGATTTTTGAAGCTAATAAAAAACACACGTGGAATTTAGGAATAATTTAAGAAGGAGAGGTTATTATGATTAAAACAGGTTTACCTTCAATGGACCGCCCGTGGATGAAGTATTATCCATCAGACTTTATCGAAAAATTAACTGTTCCGGAATGTACCTTGGGTGAGTATTTACGAACAAATTGTCCCGGGGAATCTGTTACAGCAATTCATTATTACGGACGGGATGTCTCTTGGAAAGAAGTGTTTGAGATGTCGGAGAAAATCGCACGTTCTCTTCGCGCACTAGGATTTTCCGAGGGAAGCCAGATTCCCGTATTCTTCAAATCTATGCCGGAGTTTTTCTTTCTGCTTCTCGGTGCGGAGATTATCGGTGCATCGCTACTATGCCGCGATAATACACTTGAAGAAAATGTGGTAGCGGTTGCCAAGAGCCATGCAA
>CAZAJU010000048.1:0-15372 GCA_964485455.1 uncultured Tissierella sp. | reverse complement strand
ATGTGCACCAAAAGAAACACCAGCACAACAACCTGCAGCAGAAGCACCAGCGGAAAAACCAGCAGAACCAGCAGGAAGTATTATACTTTCTACTACTACAAGTACACAGGATTCAGGCTTGCTTGACTTCTTACTTCCTATCTTTACAGAGGATACTGGAATAGAAGTAAAAACTGTAGCAGTTGGTACAGGTAAGGCATTACAGATGGGAATAGATGGAGAAGCGGATATATTGTTAGTCCATGCTAAAGCAGACGAGCTTAAATTTGTTGAAGAGGGTCATGGTACTGAAAGACATGATGTTATGTACAATGACTATATACTAGTTGGACCAGCTGAAGATCCATTGGGATTAAAGAAAAGCAACCCAAATAATATACTTGAAGGACTTAAGGCCATATCAAATGAAAAAGCAATTTTTGTTTCCCGTGGAGATGATTCAGGTACTCATAAGAAGGAACTAGCAATTTGGAAAGAAGCAGGAATTGAGCCAGCAGGAGAATGGTACTTATCTGCAGGAGCAGGTATGGGAGATGTATTAAAGATAGCGAGTGAAAAACAAGGCTATACAATTTCCGATAGAGCTACATACTTAGCTCAAAAGGATAGTCTTGACCTTGATATTATCATAGAAGGCGATGAAAACTTATTTAATCAATATGGTATTATACCGGTAAATCCAGCTAAAAATGAAAACATAAATAATGAAGGTGCACTTGAGTTTATGAACTGGATGATTTCAGAAAAAGGACAATCCTTGATTAAAGAGTATGGTGTAGAGGAATACGGACAACCATTGTTTATTCCAAACGCTAAATAAGAAAGTGAATATAAGCAGATTACCAAAATAATGATTTTCAATTTTGTGTAAGTCGCGTAGATTGTTTATCAAGTGAACAATGAGCAGTAAACAACAAAAATGAAGTTATCATGCTGAACACAGTGAAGCATCTCAGGTTTATCTTTTATTACTGTTCACTACTCGTTGTTCACTATGTTTCGAGGTGTCTTATGGACTATATATTAAAGGGCTTATCAGAAGCCCTTAAACTCTTAATTTCATTTGATACAGAGGTATATAAGATTATCATTCTTTCATTAATCGTTTCAACCTCTGCCACTATATTTGCTTCACTGGTATTTATACCTTTAGGGGTTTATTTTGGTATCAAAAAATTTAAGGCAAAAAGAATGATATCAAGGATAATATATACTTCCATGAGTATACCCTCTGTTATTGTGGGTCTTGTAGTAGCTATTACACTATCAAGACGTGGTCCTCTAGGATATTTGGACCTTATGTATACTCCAAAAGCAATGATAATAGCGCAGACATTACTGGTATCTCCTCTTATACTGGGCCTTACGTACAATCTAGCAAAGAATAGAGGGCTAGAAATACAGAAGGTAGCTAAAACTCTCGGCGGGAGTACAAAAGATGCTATACTTCTTATAATTAGAGAACTAAGAGTAGATATTCTTGTCAATGTAGCAACTGCATTTTCAAGAGCAATATCTGAGGTTGGTGCTGTTATGATAGTTGGTGGAAATATAAAAGGACATACTAGGGTAATAACCACTGCTATATCTATGAAGAATTCGATGGGAGATTATCCAATGGCAATTGCACTAGGATTAATACTTCTTATAATATCCTTTGGAATACATAGCTTTATATATTCCTATAGTCAGGAGGATTAAGATGAAGCTAAATATAGAAAATATTAAGAAAACCTATGGAGAAAAAGTAGTTTTAGACATTTCCTCTTTAGAGATAGAGAGTGGAAAAATTACAGGAATCACTGGTCCCAATGGCTCAGGAAAGAGTACATTAATAAATATTATAAGTGGTATGGATAAGGAGTTTGAAGGAAGGGTACTGTATGATGGTAAATATATGGATAGGGATATTCAAAAGAACATGACCCATGTTTTTCAAAAGCCATATCTTTTTAGAAGAAGGGTTTATGATAATATAGCATATCCTCTAAGATTAAGAAGGATTGGTAAAAGAGAGGAAGAGAGTTTAGTTAATCAGGTAATAAAAGGTTTGGAAATCGATGATTTAATAGATAAGAAGGGGCATCTTCTATCCGGTGGAGAGATGCAAAAGGTAGCACTTGCAAGAGCCTTGGTTTTTAAGCCAAAGCTACTTATTTTAGATGAACCAACATCCAATATAGATCCGGAATCCATAAAAGTTATGGAAAGGGAGATACTAAGATTTAACCAGGAATCTAAGGGAACAGTGCTTATAATAACTCACAATTTAGAGCAGGCTCAGAGAATTTGTGATAATATAATCTACCTAAGCTTCGGAAGGGTGGTAAGCTAAATGGATTTTTTTAATGTAGTTTCAGTAGATGAAGCTAATAAAATAATTAAGAATAATATATCTGAAAGTATATTTAGAATTGAATTAGTAGATTTAATAGATTCAACAAATAGAATACTTGCAGAGGATATCATATCCAGCATCGATGTACCAGAATTCAATCGTTCTACAGTGGATGGTTATAGCATCATAGTTGAGGATAGCCATGGTTCGACTGAAGCAATACCGGGTATCCTTGATATTGTTGGAGAGGTAAGAATGGGTGAGACCCCTAAATCAAATATTATAAGAGGGCAAGCAATTTATACTCCGACAGGAGGTATGCTTCCTGAAGACGCTACAGGGGTCATTATGATTGAAAATACAGAGTTAATGGATAAAGAAACTCTTTTAATATATAAGCCAATCTCGAAAGGGGAGAACATCATTTATAAGGGTGATGATATCAAAAAAGGAGATGTGGTACTTAAGAAGGGACGTAGATTAAGTCCCGAGGCTGTAGGAGCACTGGCAAGCCTTGGGGTGTCCAAGGTTAAAGTATATAAAAAGCCAAGATTTTATATAATATCAACCGGAGATGAAATAGTTGATATAGATGAAGAGTTGACACTTGGTAAGGTAAGGGATATAAATTCTTATGCTCTAACTTCCATGACAGAGGAGCTAGGTTGCCAGGTTGTAGGGAGAAGTATAGTAAGGGATGATTATGACCTCCTTAGAGATGAAGTTCAAAAGGGATTATCCCTTGCTGATATAGTTATCCTATCAGGGGGCAGCTCAGTAGGGACTAGGGATTATACAGACAAGGTTATAGAATCTTTTGGAGGTAAGGGGGTATTAATCCATGGACTAGCTATAAAACCGGGAAAGCCTACCATAGTTGGAGAGGGCAATGGAAAGCTTATCGTTGGTCTTCCGGGGCATCCTGTATCCTCCATAGTCGTGTTTAAAGCAATAGTAGAAAAATTTATAAGGGATAGTCTTGGGATTACTGAGATAATTCCTCAGGTTAAAGCAAAAACGGACTCCAACTTCCCATCATCACCAGGGAAGGAGACCTATCATATGGTAAGACTTCGAAAGGAAGGGGATGAATATATAGCAACTCCTAGCTTTGGCAAATCAGGGATGATAAGCCTATTGTCTCAGTCCCAAGGGTATATTCGTATTAAAGAACATGAAGAAGGAATTTATAAGGGAGAAGAACGGATAGTATACCTGTTATAGATAATAGTGAATTGACAAGGAGGATTATAATGGACAGGAATACCTATATAGACAATATAGAAGTAGAAGTAGCAATATCCAATTACTTTAAATCACTTAATATTGTTGGAGAATGGGAGGATATTGATGTAAATGATTCTTTGGGTAGGATTACCTATAGAGCTATTTATGCTAATATTTCATCTCCTAGCTATAATGCAGCTGCAATGGATGGAATAGCTGTAGTATCCAAAGATACAGATGGAGCAACGGAGAACAAGCCATTAACCCTAGAGTTAAACAAGGACTTCATTTATATAAATACTGGAAATCAGATAGTAGATCCCTACGATGCTGTGATTATGATAGAGGATGTAATCCAAAAGGAAGATGGGAATATACAGATTCTACAATCTGCATATCCATGGCAGCATATCAGACAAATTGGAGAGGATATCGTCGCTACAGAGATGATTATACCTTCTAAGCATAAGATTAGACCAATGGATATCGGAGCCTTAATATCAGGTGGCACAGAAAGCTTGAAGGTTTATAAAAAGCCAAGAGTAGGTATAATTCCTACGGGTTCCGAGATAGTTGAAAGAGTAAGTGAAGTCCAAGATGGTAAGATAATCGACTCCAACTCAAGAGTATTTGAGGCTATGGTAAAGGAATTTGGTGGTATACCAAATCGATATGCTCCTCAAATAGATGATTATGAAATACTAAAGCAGATTATTTTAAAGGGAGTAGAAGAAAATGATATGCTTTTAGTTGGTGCAGGTTCTTCAGCAGGCACTAAGGATTTTACTGTTAAGCTTATTAGGGAGCTTGGAGAAGTTGTAATCCATGGGGTAGCACTTAAACCCGGTAAACCTACTATCTTAGGTAAGATTAATAATAAGCCAGTTATAGGTATACCAGGATATCCAGTTTCAGCCTTCATGGTTGTAGAAACCTTTGTAAGACCAATTATTGAAAAATTCATCGGAATAGAGCAACCAGAAAGTGAATTTGTAAAGGCTCAGCTTTCTAGAAGAGTAGTTTCCTCCTTAAAGCATAAGGAACTTATAAGAGTAAATTTGGGATATGTAAATGATAAGCTTGTTGCGACTCCGCTTTCAGGTGGGGCAGGTGTAAGCATGAGTCTTGTAAAGGCAGATGGAATTGGAATCATACCTAGAAATACTGAAGGCATGGAAGCAGGGGATTTGATAGATGTGGAGCTGTTAAAGCCTCTTGGCAAGATAAAGAATACCTTAGTATCCATAGGAAGTCACGACCTTATAATGGATGTTATTGGAGATATGATGAATTTGACATCTAGCCATGTAGGAAGCCTTGGAGGTATAATGTCCATGAAGAGGGGAGAATGCCATATAGTGCCTACTCATCTTTTAGATATGGAAACTGGAGAATATAATATCAGCTATATAAAGAAGTATTTTCCAAATGAAAAGATGGCACTTATTAAAGGTGTACAAAGGCAGCAAGGATTTATAGTTCAAAAGGGAAATCCATTAAATATAAAGGGATTTAAGGATTTAACAAGAGATGATATAGTATACGTAAATAGACAAAGAGGTGCTGGTACAAGGGTACTCTTGGATTATCACCTTCAGCTTGAAAATATAGATTCAAATAGTATTAGAGGATATCAAAGGGAGTTAAATACCCATATGGCTGTAGCAACAGCTGTAAAAACTGGGTCTGCATCTGCTGGACTTGGAGTCTATTCAGCTGCTAAGGCTATGGACTTAGACTTCGTTGAGGTAGCCTTTGAAGATTATGATTTCCTTGTACCATTTGAATCCTTAGAAGATGATAGAATAAAGAAGTTTATTGAAGTAATAAAATCTGAAGAGTTTAAAGAGATATTAGAATCCCTTGGAGGATATGGGTTTAGAAATACAGGAGAAATAATAATTATAGAATAACTGAAGGGAACCGTCCCTTTTGGTTATTTATGTCCCTACTTTACAATAGGAAAATGGTGATTATATGAAGGACTCATTTGGAAGAGAAATAAACTATCTAAGGGTTTCTCTAACAGATAGATGCAATTTAAGATGTGAATACTGTATGCCTGAAAAGGGTATAGAAAAGTTAAAGCATAGTGATATGCTGTCTCTTGAGGATACCTATGAGGTAATTAAGGTTTTTGTAGAACTTGGAGTCAATAAAATTCGATTTACAGGTGGAGAACCGCTAGTTAGACTTGGAATTGTAGATCTCATATCTAGAGTTTCTAATCTTGAAGGGGTAAAGGAAATTTCCATGACAACCAATGGAGTGCTTCTTGAGAAATACGCTAAAAGCTTAAAAGATGCAGGACTTAAGAGAGTAAATATTAGTCTAGATACTCTGAATGAAGAAAAATATAGAGAAATAACCCGGGGTGGAGAATTACACAAGGTATTAAATGGTATAAAGGCAGCAAAAGAAGCGGGGCTCAATCCTATAAAGATAAACACTGTACTGATAGGCGGATTTAACGATGATGAAATCCCTGATTTAGTCAATCTTACGAGGGATGATGATATCCATATACGATTTATAGAGCTTATGCCTATAGGAGAGGCAGCCAGATTTGCAAAGGAAAGGTTTATACCAAATAGCAAAATACTTGAAGCAGTAGAGGGGTTAAAGCCAATAGAGGCTGAGGATAAATCCTCTCCAGCTTCATACTATAGATTGCCTGAAGCAAAAGGGAATGTAGGAATCATAAACCCTATTTCATGTAAATTTTGCAGGGATTGTAACAGGGTAAGACTTACATCAACAGGAATGCTTAAGCTTTGTCTTCATTCCGACAGAGAGATAGATTTAAAACAGCACTTACATGATAAGTCAGAGCTAGCAAATGTCATTAAGGATGCTATTTATTCTAAGGATGAAGAACATCATCTTGAAGATAAGAAATATATAGTTCGAAACATGAATCAGATAGGGGGATAGTATGGAATTAACCCATTTTAATGAATCAGGAAGAGCTCAAATGGTAGAAGTTGGAGACAAGGAAAATACTAAGAGAACAGCTATTGCCTCAGGGCGTATTAGAATGAAGAAGGAAACTTCAGATAGAATAAAAAGTGGCCTTATCGAAAAGGGTGATGTACTATCAGTGGCCCAAATTGCAGGTATTATGGGAGCGAAGAAGACCAGTGACATTATACCAATGTGTCACAATATATTTTTAACAGGTGCGGATATTAGATTCAATATTCAGGATGAATATATTGAGTTAGAAGCAGAGGTAAAGACCACAGGGAAAACTGGTGTTGAGATGGAAGCCCTTACAGCTGCATCTATAGCTTGCCTTACTATATATGATATGTGTAAGGCGATAGATAAGGATATGATAATTGAAGATATTAAACTGATGAAAAAAACAGGTGGAAAGTCGGGAGATTATATGAGAGAAAAAGTTGGTAAGGTTTTATCCGTCAATATATCAGATAAGAAAGGGGTAATCAAGGAGCCTATAAGAGAAGGACTTTTTATAGAAAACTATGGCCTTGAAAATGATGCCCATAGTGGCAATTGGCATAGACAGGTGAGCCTACTAGGCCTTGAAAGCTTTAACAAGATGAAAGACCAGGGGTTAGAAGACTTAAAGTTCGGCGATTTTGCAGAAAATCTTACAACTGAGGGGATAATACTTTATGAACTGCCGGTAGGTACAAAACTTTCAATTGGCGAAACCCTTCATGAAGTAACCCAGATAGGTAAAGAGTGTCATACTGGTTGTGCTATAAAACAAGCAGTTGGGAAGTGTGTTATGCCTAAGGAAGGAATATTTACCAAGGTGCTTAAGGGTGGAGTCATCAAAGAAGGCGACGTTATAAAAGTATTGGATTAAAAAACAAAGCTTAGAAGAAATTCTAAGCTTTGTTTTTTTGTTAGATAAAATCTATTCAAATTTAATATATTTTATCTTCTTGTCCTTTTTAATAAGTTCAAATCCAATATATCCTTGACTTAGTAAATTTGTCTGCTTATGAATATCTTCAATGTCTGAGATTATGATATCAATTATCCTGCCATAATTTTTATCTTCAATTGTCTTATGGAGTATATATCTCCACAAACCATCATTTTCTTTTGTATCATACTTTCTCTTCAAAACCTTTACTTTTAGACCATGCTTCATTATATTATTTAAACTATGGACATTAAAGGGAGATACGGTACAGGCTAAATGCTCAGCCCCCATATCCTTTATCACCGGGAGTAGTACATCTAAGGTTAGATACTGTAGGTTATTTCCTCTATATTTTGGGTCTACTACTGTTGATTCCAGATGCATGACATAATTAAGGGATTCAGAAGGCAAATTCAAGTCATAGCCTAGGTTATCCTTATTCATCTTTGGTGATTTGACCCATCTATAACAAATAAGTTGGTTGTTTATATTGTATACTCCTAATACTATTGCACCATTCATTATCGAATCATAAAGGGTATAGTAGGTATCAGGAAAGAAGATTTCCTTGTTTTCTAACTGATTTATTACTGTGTTCTGAAGAGAAATCATCTCGTCTATGTTTTTTATTGAGAGCAAACTCATATAATATTCCTCAGGGATGTATTTACCATGATCATTTATATACAAAAGCCCTTTTTTCAACATTTTATACCGCCTTCATAGGGAAAAATTTAACACTTTAACTAGTTTGTACTATTGGTTAGCTGCAAGAATTTTTCAATATCTTGTTCAATCAACTTTAAAGAATTCCGAAAGAAGTCAGGTTTTGTAACGTCTATATTCATCATCATTGCTACATCCTTTATATTTTTTTTGCCTGTAGCATTTAAAAGCTTATCATATTCTTCTACGAAATCTTCACCTCTCTTAAGATATTCTGCATAAAGTCCCTTTGAAAATAACAGTCCAAAGGCATAAGGGAAGTTGTAGAAGTTTCTACTAGCGGAATAATAGTGGGATTTATTTATCCACATATATGGGTGAAGAATCTGGTGGTCTAGTCCATCTCCATATGCTTTCCTTTGGGACTCCATCATTATCTCCTTAAACTCCTCAACAGATAAAGGATAATTTTTTCTAATATTAAACACCTCAGTTTCAAATAAGAATCTGGAGTATATATCCACTATTACCTGACCTGCGTCTGAAATGGAGGTTTCAAGGATTCCAAAGGCCTCAGCATCATCAGCTTCTCTAAGTGCGGAATTTATAACTATGGTTTCACAGAAGATAGATGCAGTTTCTGCAATAGGCATAGGATATTTGCTATTTAGTATAGATTCATCCATTAGGTTTAAACCATGATATCCATGCCCCAATTCATGGGCAAGGGTAGTCATACTGGAAAAGCTGCCATCAAAGTTGGACATGATTCTACTTTCCTTTATAGGATGAAGGTTGGAGCAGAAGGCACCCCCTGTTTTTCCTTCTCTCGGCTCTACATCAAGCCAATTATTATGGTATGCATTTTCTGCAAAGTTGGCTAATTTAGGGCTGAAGGTCTTAAAATTATCTATTACATAGTACATAGCTTCATCAAAGGTAAATTTACGATCTATATTTCCCATAGGGGCAAACAAATCGTAGAAAGGGAGCCCATTCTTATGCCCCAATAGTTCAGCTTTTTTCTTATAATATTTGTGGAATACAGGAAGAAATTCCTTTATTGCAGTTAACATGGAGTCAAGAGTTTCCTTGTCCATTCTAGATTGCAAAAGCACTTCATCTAATGGGCTATCATAACCTCTCATCTCAGCTAAGGTAAGAACCTCACCTTTAATACCATTTAAGGCTGCAGCAGAGGAATCCTCTATTTTCCTATATGCTTCAAGCTCAGCTTCATAGGCTGTTTTTCTAATCTTAGGGTCAGTATTATAGGCTAAATTTCTTATCATAGGAAGGGGAAGCTTCTTACTCTCTCCCTCCAATACTATATCTACTAAAAGATTAGAAGTAATCTTATTTTGTAGATTAGTCCATGCAGTTGAGCCTGTAGTCCTCATTTTAGAAATTAGGACTTCTTCCTTTTCTGTTAGCATATATTCCGTATATTCTTTTATTTGTTTTAGATAATAGTCATGTTCTTTTAATAGAGTTGATGAAGAAATAATTTCATCTAGGTTATCTATGTTTTTTATATATTTTTTAAATTTTACATCGGGTTTGGTAATCTTAGTAGTCATTACTGAAACTTTATTTTGGTATTGAAGTGCTATCTCATTTTTACCATCTACACTTGCTGTGAGACTGGCATAAGCACCTAACTTTGTTGCAAGAAAGGAAATGTTTTTAAAATAGTTGATATATTCTTCAACTTTTTCTATTACAGCATTGGAATCAGTGAGTTTTTCATATGCCCAAAGATTAAATTCTTCTATAAGATTTTCATATTTTTTAATATCTTCCTGGTATTCTGAAGAATCAAAAGAGGTATAGAGCTTATCTAAATTCCATCTCATAAAATCCCACCTTACATATATTTTTACATTAACAATTATATCATACTAATTTGGGTAAAATACATAAAGGAGGGATTTTTATGGATTATAAAGATTATAAGAAGCCATCAAGAGAGGATTTAATAGAAAGGCTTTCTCCCATAGAGTATAAAGTTACTCAGGAAAACTCTACGGAAAGGCCATTTTCTCATGAATATGATAAAAAGTACGATGAAGGCATCTATGTTGATATAGTTTCCGGTGAGCCACTTTTCTCTTCAAAGGATAAATTTGATGCTGGATGTGGATGGCCTAGTTTTACTAAGCCATTAGTGGATGAAAATGTTCTTGAGAAAAAAGACCTATCTCATGGGATGATAAGGACAGAGGTTAGAAGCAAGTATGCGGATTCCCATTTAGGGCATGTATTCCCTGATGGGCCAAAGGAAAAAGGTGGGCTTAGATATTGTATTAATGGAGCATCGTTAAGATTCATAAAGAAAGAGGATATGGAAAAGGAAGGGTATGGAGAGTATTTAAATTTTTTTGAACATAAAGCATAGAGAAGTTGAGCTCCTCTATGCTTTCATTATTGCATGGAGGAATTTCAAATGACTTTGCATATTTATTTGAATATACAATAATAATCATATATAATGAGGTGTATAATCTCTCCGCTTTTGTTAATGGAGGGTATAGATTCTAAAAAATAGGTGATGTTGTTATAGAACTCACCTCAATTCAGTGGTGTGATGAAATTGCTAAGCAATTTCTTCCTATACTTAAATTAGGTGAAGATATTCAATCTGGAAAGGGTGGTACCATGTCAAGTTTAATTGAAAAGGCTACTAAGTTAAGAGAAGCTTCACATTTACTATCTGCAATGTCAACAAATTCAAAAAATAATGCACTACAGCTAGTGGTAGATAGCCTAAAGAAAAATACTTCATATATATTATTAGAGAATAAAAAAGATGTAGATGCTGCAAGAGCAAGTGGAATTAAGGAAAGCCTTATAGATAGACTATCATTAGATGAAGCTCGAATGAATGGAATCATTGAGAGCATTGATACTATAATTAAGTTGAAGGATCCAATCTGGACCAGTAGGGATGTTTGGACTATAGAAAATGGATTAACCATAAGTAAGATGACAGTGCCTTTAGGGGTAATAGGTATAATCTATGAATCCAGACCTAATGTTACAGTTGATGCATTTGCATTAGCATTGAAGAGCGGAAATTGTATATTATTAAGGGGTAGTTCCACTGCAATCAACTCCAATAAAGCTTTGGTTAAGGCAATAAAGGAAGGATTAAGCTTAAGCGATATTAGTGAAGATGTAATTCAACTTATTGAGGATACTGATAGAGATGTAGTTAAAGAGATGTTAACATTAAACGAATATATCGATGTAATCATCCCTAGAGGTGGAGGGGACTTAATACGCTTTGTAGTAGATAATGCTACAGTTCCTACTATAGAAACAGGAGTTGGAAATTGCCATGTCTTTGTAGATGAGTCAGCTAAAATGGATGATGCAGTTAATATAATAAAAAATGCGAAGGCTCAAAGACCTGGAGTGTGTAATGCTTGCGAAACCATATTAATTCACGAAAATATTGCATCTGAAATTCTGCCAAAGATAAATGATGCATTAAAAGATAAAGTAGAATTAAGAGGATGTTCAAGTACAAGAAATATAATAGACGTAAAAGAAGCTACCCAAGAAGACTGGGCAGAGGAATATTTAGACTATATTCTTGCTGTTAAGGTAGTATCAGGTATAGAAGAAGCCGTGAGCCATATTCAAAAATATGGTACAAAACACTCCGAAGCCATAGTTACAGAAAACTATACTAATGCCAACTACTTCTTAAGAAGAGTAGATGCAGCTGCAGTATATGTAAATGCATCAACTAGATTTACTGATGGTGGTGTATTTGGTTTTGGTGGAGAGATGGGAATAAGCACTCAAAAGATCCATGCAAGGGGACCTATGGGTATCAATGAATTAGTCACTGTAAAATATACCATTGTAGGAAATGGCCAAATTAGAGGATAGGAGCATACATCATGATATCAGATATAATGAAGAAAAGCAGGAAAATAGTAATTAAAATAGGTAGTAATACCCTTTCAAATGATGATGGAACTATAAACCACGACTTTATAGAGCACCTATGTGAGCAAGTATCCTTTTTATTGGGGGAAGGAAAGCAGGTAGCTATCGTAACTTCGGGAGCTAGAATTGCTGGTGTGAGCCGTACCAACAAATGGTCTAGAAAAGAGGATGTGAACTATAAGCAGGCCCTATGTGCAATTGGTCAGGTAGAGCTAATGACTGCATATAACAACCATTTTTCAGCCCATGACATATTTGTTGGACAGCTTCTATTAACCATGGAAGATTTTTCCGACAAGAACAGAACATTAAATATAAGAAATACCCTATTTACCTTAGTTGATGAAGGAATTGTACCTATCATAAATGAAAATGATACAGTAAGTGTAGAGCAGATTAAAATAGGGGACAATGATACCCTATCTGCTTATGCCGCAAGTTTATGGAATGCGGACCTATTGATATTATTAAGTGATATAGATGGTATTTTCGATAAAAATCCTAAGGAATTCAAGGATGCTAAATTAGTTGAAGAAATAAGAAATATCGATAAGGCATTGGAAGAAATCCAAATCGGAACATCTAATTCCTTTGGTACAGGCGGAATTACAACTAAGATTGAAGCTGCTCGAATCGTAAATCGTTATGGAATTCCTATGATATTGGCAAATGGTAAGCGTGATTATATTCTAAAGGACTTATATAATAATGAGGCTAAAGCAACTGTATTTTTGCCTGAATAAACAAGCAAATAGAGCTTAAACAATGAGGTGTAAGATGGATAAGAAAATTGGTTTTATTGGTTCTGGAAATATGTCTTCAACTATTATACGTGGATTGGTTAAAAATTTTGAGGGCATAAATAGCTCAATTTATGTAGCAAATAGGACAAAGGAAAAGGCTGAAAAACTTGCACTAGGTATTGGTATTAATCTTAGTGAAAATAATGTTGACCTAGTGAAGAACTGCGACATAATATTCTTGGGTGTTAAGCCGTTTATCTACGATAAGGTCCTAAGTGAAATATCATCATACCTAACAGGGGATAAGCTAATAGTGTCCTTAGCTGCTGGTGTATCAATTGCAGATGTGGCAGGATATTTTAACAATCCTACAAAGATAATTCGAATAATGCCAAATGTAGCAGTAAATGTTGGAGAAGGCATGATAGCTTTAAGCTCCAATGATAATGTGACTAGTGATGAGACTAATTTTATAGTAAATTTACTTAGTACAATTGCCCTAGTGGATAAGATAGAGGAAAACTTAATGGATGCTGTGACTACTATAAGTGGCTGTGGTCCTGCTTTTATTGCCATGTTTGTAGAGGCATTGGCAGATGGAAGTGTACTTTATGGAATGCCTAGGGATAAGGCTTATATCTATGCTGCTCAAACCCTTATAGGTACAGGAAAGATGATGCTAGAGAATGGTACCCATCCAGGTCAAATTAAGGATATGGTATCATCCCCCAAGGGAGTTACCATAGAGGGTGTTTATGCACTTGAAAAAAGAGGATTTAGAAACATCCTTATGGAGACGATAGAAGTTTGCAATAAGAAGATGGGTCATTAATATATGTTCATTCTCTTCCAGATGTATTTATTTTAAAATTTATATAAAAAGAGCAACTAATTTGGAATTATCCAAATATAGTTGCTCTTTTTAATTTGTTATTTATTTTTTGTTTCCTATGTTCAACAATAGATTCAATAGAATACCTACAACTGCTGCTGTTGCAATAGCTGGGAATTCCATTCCGAAAAGTGGAATCATACTATTTGGATAGTTGAAGGTCCCACCTAGTCCAACTATAAGAATTACAGCTATAACTGCAAGACTCTTGGCTTCAAACATATCTACTTCTTTATCCATCATTATAGTAATACCTTGAGCTGCTATTACACCGAATAGATAAATGGATAGTCCGCCTATTACTGCATTTGGTATGGAATAAATAATATTGATTAAAGGTGTGAAACAGGAGATTATCATTGTAATAATTGCTGCTGTAACTAGAACAGGAACGCTGAAATTCTTAGACAATGCCATGGCACTGATGTTTTCACCGTAGTTAGTTCCAGCAGGACCACCTATAAGACCTGAAATTATATCTCCAAGACCGTCACCAATAAGGTTCAATCCCAATTTATCATCTAGTCTATAAGTCTTATTAGACTTTTTCTTTCTAGCCAAATCATTTACATAGATATCCAACTGATATATATGAGCAGTGGACTCTGGTATAGTAGCTATTGCTATAGGCATGATAGCTGCCACTGCAGCTAAGCTTGGCTTAGGTAATGTAAATATTGGAAGGTTCAATATTGATGTAGATTCAATTGTATTAAAGTTTACAAATGTAATTCCTGTACCAGCACCGATAATTAAGGCTGCCACATAACCTGTTAATAATCCGAATAAAATAGGAAATTGGCTTAACTTTCCCTTTAAATATACTGAATAAATAATAGTTGATAATAATGTTATAATTGCTACTACCCAAGCCATATCTGTAGCGAAAGGAATTTGAGATTCTGCAATACCTGCTGGAACGCTTCCTGCATTTGACATTGCATTTGCTGAAAGGGATAAACCTATAATCATTGCAATACTACCTGTAACCGTAGGTGGTAAAACTCTGTCTATTACGTTCTTACCGATTTTGTTTATTATAAGACCTGCAAATATGGATACAAATCCGGACATTACAATACCGAATTGTGCAATTGAAATCTTTTCATTTAGGGAATAACCAGCAAAGGCCTCTGCTCCCATGATGGATGCTATGGCTGCAATGTATGAAAAGCTTGATCCATAATACAGCGGTATTTGACGACCAGTGACTAATATAAAGCCTAAAGTAGCCAATCCGCTGGCAAATATAGTTGTAGAAACATGGAATCCCGTAATAAGAGCAACTAGTACAGTTGCTGGAAACATAACTACGATTTGCTGTAAGGCAAAGAATATGAGCTCAAGAAATGGTGGTCGTTCGTCGGGTAAATATCCTACTACTTTTTCATTTTCTGCCATTATTTTTCTCCTCCAAATAAGTATTTTTCTTCAATTAATGCAAATTAGCAAAAAAATAATCTTGCCTGAGCAAGATTTATACAAAACCACTATGATATTAGTCTGATTAACACAACAAATCAGCCTATATGGAATTATAATTATCTTACTGGTATCTCTGCACCAATTTAAAGATTAGTTTTTAACCTCATTTATTATTGCATAAAGTGTTCGTTTTGTAAAGGGACAGTTTTAAACCTGTCCC
>CAZAJU010000047.1:0-15836 GCA_964485455.1 uncultured Tissierella sp. | reverse complement strand
TCATTACACCTCCCCTATATTCAAGAGTCACATATTTAGGGTAACTTTCTACCAATGATTTTATTCCGACTACAAAGGTTTTAAATACAACCTGTGTAGCTACTATTCTTTTATCAAATTCAGGAATTAACATCCTGACCTCTAAAAATCCAGTTTCTTCATCAACCCTATATGAAATTTCATCTTCTTTTAGTCCACATACATCCACTAGGGATTTTAATGCGGTATGGCTTAATATTGAAACAGCTGCACATACTATGTCCTCTCCATGGGGAGCGAAATTACTATGTCCATGAATCTTAAACCTGTTAATGAAATCTCCGTTGCCTTTAAAGACATTTACCTTAATCATAATTATCCTAAGATTTTTTCAATCTTAACCTTAGTGAATGGTTGACGATGTCCTTTTTTCTTTCTTTCGTTCTTCTTAGCCTTGTATTTGAAAACTACTATCTTCTTTGCTTTTCCATTTTCTAATACAGTACCTTCAACCTTAGCTCCTTCAACGTATGGTTTTCCAGCGTTTAAGCCAGCATCGTTTGAAAGGATAAGAACTTTATCGAAATTTACATTTTCACCTTCAGAAACATTTAGTTTTTCTACGAAAACTACGTCTCCTTCTTGTACTCTATATTGTTTACCACCTGTTTCGATAACTGCGTACATTACAGCACCTCCTCTTACCTAGTCTCGCCAATATCAGGTGCCTAAGCTTTAAAACCCATATTGAGCGGATTCATACCATAGTAGTTTATCAAAGAAACTTTCTAGTGTCAATAATTATTTTCTTATTCTGCCCCTTCCATTGCATGTAGGGCATATAACGGATACCTTTTTATCCAGAGCAGGTCTGGTCTTCTTTCTTGTGATTTCAACCAAGAATAGCTTGGTTAAATCCACTAAATGGGGCTTGTTTCTATCCTTTTTAAAGGCTTCCGTCATCCTAGATAATACCTTTTGTATATGCGTCTCATTTTTCATATCTATAAAGTCCACTATTATAACTCCGCCAATATCCCTCAGGCGAATCTGACGAGCTATTTCCTCAGCTGCCTCCAGATTGGTTCTTAGTACGGTTTCACCTAATGAAAAGTTTCCTATGTACTTTCCAGTATTGACGTCAATTGCTGTGAGTGCTTCTGTCTCGTCAATGACTATATAGCCACCGCTATTTAGAGTTACCTTTCTATCTAGTGCTTCCTTTATGCCCAATTGAATCTTCATATCATTTTCGATGGAAAACTCTGGATCCAAGATGATTTTATCCTCTAGCTTCTCTTTAAGGTAGGAACTAAAGAGCAATATATTTTCATAAACCTCTTTGCTATTTACGATAATCCTAGTATCTTCCTTATGGAAGTTGTCCCTTACTAACTGATAGGCAAGGCTTAAGTCCTTGTATATCAGTTTAGGTGTAGGAAGGAAATTCCTCTCTTCTTCTATCTTTCTATAGATTTCAAAGAGGGAATTGTATTCTTCCTCTAGGATATTTCTATCTATATTTTCGGATACGGTTCTAAAGATTATCCCCATTTCCTTCTTTTGGATACTGCTTCCTATTTCCTTTAAACGTTGTACTTCCTGGGAATTTCGGATTTTCTTGGATATGTTGATCTTCCTTGAATAAGGAGTTAGAACTATGAACCTACCTGGTATGCTTATATGAGTGGTAACTTTAGGACCCTTATTTCCCAAGGGCTCTTTGATGACTTGGACCATTACATCCTCTCCACCCTTTATTACCTCATCCAGGTCGTATTTTTCTCCTGTATATAGTTGGTCTAGGCTTAGGGCATCCTTTAGGTGAAGATAGGCATTTTTACCTACTCCTATATCTACAAAGGCTGCATCCATTCCTTGGAGCACATTGGTGACCCTTCCTCTATAAACATTGCCAAGCAAAGCCTCATATTCAACTTCTTCAGAATAGTATTCAACTAATCTATCTTGTTCTACTATTCCTACTCTATTTTGTTGTTCACTTGAATCGATAAAAATATAGTTCATATAACACCTCTATAGGGGTTTATATATTTTGTCATTTTCCTGAGCAAATTGCCCAATTCTTTTTATCATTAGGGATTCTAAGTCTATGGTTAAAGACAAGTCCTTCTCCATGGCCTCTATAAAGTTTATAGGCTTAAGATTTCCATGCTCTCCGGATTTTAATAAGCTATTTAGAACTACAAACCCATCCTCATCCCTATCCTTTACTACCAGGTTTCCTATCAATGGTCGAATATTAACATCTACCTCAACCTTGCTTCTGCCCTTTTTCTTCATCTTCTTTGACAGAATCTCATCCTTTTCCAGCCACTTTTGAAGTGTATCTGAAAGAGAGTTTAAGTCTATTTCCTTCTCAGTCATAAACTTAAGCTCGTAAAAGGACCATTCTATCATAGCTGATACGGAGGATGCCTTTTCTAATGCAACTGCCCTTAGGATTCTAATATCTTCAGGAAGAGCTGAATTCATCTTTTTAATAAATTCCTCTACCCCTATATCCTTATCCATTTCGATATCTATAAATTCTTCTTCGCTCTCCACTCCCAATGATAGAGGATTTCCAATGGAAAACTTAGGATGAGGATTGAAGCCTTCCGAATACTTTATAGGTATCATAGCCATGTTAAAGGTTCTATGAAATAGTCTAACCATATCCAGATGGGATATATATCTTAAATAGTTTCTCTTTGTAAATACAGCTCTAATTATCAATTAAAAACACCCCACATTTCACAATTATCAATTCCACAGGCTTTACAGCCCTTTCTACAGTCTGGGGTAGTTTCTCCTTCTAATGCCCTCTTATATTCCTTTAAAAGGAAGCTTTTCTTGATACCAGGGTTTATAAAGTCCCATGGGAAGATTTCATCTTCTTTTCTATGTCTGTTGGCATAAAAGTATGGATCTATGCCTTCTTCCTCTATGGCTTCCATCCAAGTTTCGAATTTGAAAAATTCTGACCAACCATCGTACTTACAGCCCTTCTCCCAAGCTTTTACAAGTAGTTTGGATAATCTTCTATCTCCCCTTGCAAATATGGCTTCAAGATAGGATAAGTCAGCATCGTGGTAGTTAAAGGATACCTTTTGATCCTTTATGCTATTTTTAACTAGATATATTTTTCTCATAAATTCTTCTATGGTTTCCTGTCCATACCACTGGAATGGAGTAAATGGCTTTGGAACAAAGCAGGATGCACTTGCTGTCACCTTGAAGTTTCCCTTTCTTTCTTCTGGCGGCCTATTGAAGAATAAATCCTTTACTAGGTATGCTAGGTGTTTAATACCCATTACATCTTCATCATTTTCTGTAGGTAGTCCAATCATAAAATAAAGTTTAATCCTTGACCAGCCTTCTTTGAAGGCATAGGAAACCGCATTGACTAGGTCCTCTTCTGTAACTCCTTTGTTGATTACATCTCTTAGTCTTTGGCTACCTGCTTCTGGTGCAAAGGTTAGACCACTTTTTCTTACCTTTTCTATCTCCTTAAGAACATCTATGCTAAAGGAATCAAGCCTTAGGGAAGGGAGGGATATCCCAACCTTTCTCTCTTCAAACTTTTCCATTAGCTGTTTTGTTAATAAACCTAGGGATGTATAATCACAGGAGCTTAGGGATGATAGGGATATGGTTTCATAGCCTGTATTGTTCACTAGGTTTTCAGCTATTTCCATTAGTTTTTCTGGAGATTTTTCCCTGATTGGCCTATATACCATTCCAGCCTGACAGAATCTGCAACCGTGGGTACAACCTCTGAAAAGCTCCATAGTTATTCTGTCATGAACTGTATCGATAAAGGGAACTATCATCTTGTCAGGTGTATACATCTCATTTAGATTTTTAACTCTTCTCTTATTTATAATCTTTGGAACCCCTTCTACTATAGGGAACATTTCCTTAATAGTGCCGTCTTCATTATATGAAACATCATAGAACTTAGGAACATAGATACCCTCTATATCTGCTAACTTTCTTAAGAAAAGATTCTTGTCATAACCTTCCTTCTTTGTTTCTTCATATAGCTTTAATAGGTCCATGGTCACCTCTTCGCCTTCACCTATGACAAATAGGTCTATAAACTCAGCTATAGGCTCTGGATTGTATGCACAAGGGCCTCCTGCTATAATGATTGGGTAATTTTCATCTCTATCCTTTGAATAGAATGGAATTTGGGCTAAGTCCAGCATATTTAAAATATTGGTATAGCTCATTTCATATTGAAGGGTAAAGCCTATGAAGTCGAAGTTTTTTACCTCTTCTTTATTTTCCAGGGTATAAAGAGGTAGTTCTTCCTTTCTCATTTCCTCTTCCATATCAATCCATGGAGAAAAAACCCTTTCACAAGCATAATTTACTTCTTTATTTATAAGGTTATAGAGTATATGCATCCCTAAGTGGCTCATTCCTACTTCATATACATCGGGAAATGAAAAAGCAAACTTTACAGTCATATCATCTAAGTTCTTCTTTATGGAGTTCTTCTCCATTCCTATATATCTTGCAGGTTTTTCAACCTTTTTAAGGATCCTATCAAGTTTTATCTTATTTATCATTAGTTTTTTCCTTTCATTTGTATTAATCATATATATGATACCATTTTATTAGTAATTTTTATAGAGAATAATTTGAAAATCAAACTAAGCCTTAGTGTAGAAAATAGTATTTAGGATTTAAAATTTTTTCGAAGTTGTATTAATTTTTATCCTTGAGTACTATTTTTGCTCTAGGGTCTTTAAAGAAATTTTCTCTGTAGAATTATACTGAAAAAGCTCGACCATAGAAAAAAGACCAGTATTACCTGGCTCTAAAGTAGCTCGGCGTTTAAGGCTTTTGAGACAGCTACATTAAGATGTCTTTTGGTAACTGCACCTGAAAGAATGTCGAAGTAAAACGTTAGTACCTTGATACGACAAAGAAGATAGCCCCCTTAGAACATTATCAAGTTCCTTCGTTTTGCGAGATAGACTTTCATAGTGTAGTCAAAAGTATTCTTAGTAGATGAATCAAAAGTCTAAAGGTTGAGCTATAAGACCCAGGTATATTGCATTCAAAAAAGTTCAACCCTAAGGATTTCTTAGGGTTAAAGGTCTATAAAGTTCAATGGGTCTACTGCCTTCTGGTCTATATATATTTCAAATCTTAAATATTTTTTATCGTCTTTATTGGTTCCTATGGTACCAATTTCCGCCCCCTGCATTATGCTTTCCCCCTCCTTTACGAAGGGGGTTTTTAAATACCCATATACTACAGTCATGTCCTCATTTGAAACAGTTACAAAATGTCCCTGTCTATCTTTCTCTTCAACTTTTTCAACTACACCGTTTATAATTGAAATGGGATTTGAAGAGTTTTCAACTATTATATCCAGTCCTCCGTTTTTCTTAATAGCCCCATCTACTTGGATGTCCTGATTAAAGCTTCTATAAACCTTTCCTTGGACTGGTGCCATATAAGTAGGAGTATGCTTTATTGCAGGGATGCTTTCGATTGTTAATTTCATCTTTTCCTTTGCCCAATTATAGACCTTTTTACTGTCCTCTAGGACTTTATACTCATAGCTTAATTTACTCTTTACCTCTTCAGTGATGCTTCTTGCTGTGGGGGTGTTGATGCTGCTAAAGAGCAATGCTATTAGTATAATAACTAGTACAATTAAGGATTTTATAAATAGGATCTTTAAATGATTTTTGATATTTTCCTTAGATGGCTTGTTAGTAGGGGGGCCATATTGGGGCTTACCTGTACTTGATTTCATCTTATCACCTACCTTGTTTCTATTAGGATATTTATCCAAGGTAGATTTTATTCCTAAAAAAATTTAAGGCCCTAACCTAAGTTAGAGCCCTATGTACTACTTGCTTTCTTTTTCTTTATCTTTATTTATTTCCTTGTCCTTTACCTTTTTTATTGGAATATTGGCTACTAATGCTGATACAGGAGATGTATCTCCGTCCTTCTTCATTCTAGTTAGCTTGATATCCAATTCATCGTTGTCTATCTCTGCATATTGTGAGATTACTCTTATTATATCGCCCTTCATCATCTCTAAAAGCTGTGGACTAAGGTCAGCTCTATCATGAACTAAGACCAACTTTAATCTTTCTTTAGCTACATTCTTACTGTTCTCCTTTTTCTTTCCGAAAAGTTTGAATATATCCATGATGTTCCCCCCTATTTACCAAATAGTAGTTTCAAAATTTTGCTTAGTTTGCTCTCTTCATTTACCTCTAAGTTCAAAAGCTCTACTTCTTCACCAATTATTCTTCTAGTGATGTTTCTATAAGCCTGTCCAGCTCTTGCAGTTTCATCCATAACTACAGGCTCACCCTTATTTGTAGATACTACTATTTGCTCATCATCAGGCACTACGCCAAGTAGGTCTATAGCAAGAATGTCTATGATATCATCTATATTCATCATGTCCCCTCTTTTTACCATATCAGGTCTGATTCGGTTGATGATTAGTTTTGGATCATGTAATTCCTTAGCTTCTAATATTCCTATAACTCTATCAGCATCCCTTACAGCTGAGATTTCAGGTGTTGTTACTATTATTGCTCTGTCTGCTCCTGCAATTGAATATTCGAATCCTTGCTCTATACCTGCAGGGCAATCTATGATTATATAGTCAAATTCCTCTTTTAAATCCCCTATCAGCTCTACCATTTGCTCTGGCTTAACAGCAGTCTTATCCTTAGTTTGTGCAGCTGGAAGCAAGAATAGTTTTTCGTATCTTTTATCCTTTATTAAGGCTTGCTTTAATCTGCAATTCTTTTCAACTACGTCTACAATATCATAAACTATTCTATTTTCCAACCCCATAACCACATCAAGATTTCTAAGCCCAATATCTGCATCTAGTATAACTACAGAATTCCCTAAAATAGCTAATCCGGTTCCAATATTCGCACTTGTAGTAGTTTTTCCTACACCACCTTTTCCTGATGTGACTACTATTGCCGTTCCCAATTTTTTATTTTCCATTAAGTAATCCCCCTCTTAAATGTTGGTTATTTGTTAGGCAAGTATGGTTCAATGAATACTTCCCCGTTAACTATTTTTGCAACTTCTGGTAGTTTATATTGAATGTCCCCATCCGGCGGTCTTACGATAATATCAGCAATTCTTAGCTGCATAGGTAAGAGACTGTAGGCTGCAACTATGGCATTTTCGTTACCGCCTATGCCTGCATGAGCAACTCCCCTTAAAGTTCCAAGAACTACGATGTTTCCCTTTGCCTTTAAGAAGGCGCCGGGATTCACATCTCCAACTACTACAATATTACCATCATAGTTTACTTCTTGTCCACTTCTTAATGTGCCATGGACAAATTTTGTCATTCCTTCTTCTACTCCCTCAAAAGCTTCTTCAACTTTTGATTCGTTTCTTCTGCTGTAATACTGGTTTATATATTCTGGAATTCCTTCATTTGATATCTGGAATTCATATTTATACTTTAAAATTAGTTTTAGTTCTACTATATCATCATCAGATAGTTCATCGCTTCTTATTCCTAGAAATTTAGCTCCTTTAAAGAATTTTGCGCTTGTGCTAAATTTCTCAGCAAGCTCTTTCTTTATCTCCTCTAAATCACTACCATATACATCTAGATAAACACCTTCTGATACCCCTTTAAAGGCTACTAAATCCTTCATTACGTTCTTTCCTCCAAACTAACTTTAGACATATTTTACCTTATTGATATATTAAATGTCTAGCCCTAAGTACTTACTCATTAACCAATACATTTTCATATGGAAGATTGTTCTCAGTAACTGTATTGTTAAGTCCCAAGTACTGGGCTATAACATCTCTAACCATTGGACCTGCATAACCTCCACTTCCTCCCTGGAATATTACTGCAGCAACTGCTATTTCAGGGTCATCGATTGGGGCATAGGCTACGAACCATGCAAATTCATCAAACTTCTCACCTGTAGAAGGATTGACTCCACTTCTTTCTGCTGTTCCAGTCTTTGAAGCAACTGCAATAGGGAAGTTTTCAAATACCCTTCTTGAGGTACCGTCTGTTGATACCATTTCCATTCCCTTTTTTACATAATCAATATTTTCATAGTTCTTTAGTTCAATTCTTTCAGGACTTGATTTATGCTTAAAGGTTGTAATGGTATTATTATAATTTTTAACGCTTTCGATTAGGGATAGGTCGTGTTTATACCCTCCATTTGATAGGGTTGCTATGAAGTTTGCCATTTGGATAGGGGTATAGGAGTTATCTCCCTGACCTATGGTAACATTGAGGGTATCTGTAATATTCCAGCTTGCCTGATTCAAATAGGTGTATTTTATCTTGTCTGAAAGGCTTTCCCTCTCTCCAGCTAACCTTTTCTCTGGGTCTATATTCAACTGGTCAAGTCTTCTTATAACTTCATTTCTTGTAAGGACATCCTCGTATTCAATCCAGGATATTATCTCCTCGATTGTGGTTTGAATCTCTTCTTCTGAAAGCTTTACTCCGTCTTTAATGTAGCTTCTTATATTTCTATTTAGATATTGCTTTAAGGAATACTTGGTTGAGATAATCTTTCTTTGAGGATCAGGTACGCCACCAGATACTTCAGAAGGAATATTAATTTCTATTCCCGTCTTGTCATTTAAGCCAAGTTTCTTGGACAAATCCACGATATCTTCAATCTCCACCTTCACTCCAAGGTTTTGGCTTGTCTGTTGATTATATCCAAGAGCTAAGGTATAGAAGTAATAGTTACATGAATCCCTTAGGGCTTCGGAAAGATTTTCATAACCGTGAGTACCACCGGTTCTGGTATATATTAAGCAGTTAAATCTCTTATTACCAACTTGTACATAACCCATGTCCCTGATTTTATATTCAGGATCCAAACCCTTTTCCAAAGCTGCCAGTCCAGTTACCATTTTAAAGGTTGAACCAGGCTGCACTGCCGTTTGAGTAGCAATATTATATAAAGGTCTAGGTGCTAGCGGGTTATTTTCATCTTCAGGAAAAAGGCTTTCCCAATCCGTATCCGATATTCCTGTGGAAAATAGATTTGGATCATAACTCGGATAATTTGCCAAGGCAATAAGCTGTCCGCTTTTAACATCTATTGCTACGATTGAGCCTGATGTGGCGTTATTATATGGTTTACCTTTACTATTGTTTATACCAAATTTATAGTTTCCCCATTTGCTTTCGTAGGTACCTCCTACCTGAATCTTTTCTAGAGCTTCTTTTAAGGCCTTCTCAGCTACCTGTTGGGTTTTTAGATCCATAGAAAGATATACGTTGTGACCAGGTATAGGGTCTACTTCATCTATGATATTTGTTGTGTTTCCAACTACGTCTACTTCTACTCTCTTGACTCCACTCTTTCCTGCCAATAGGTCTTCATAGCTTTCCTCGATTCCAGTCTTTCCTATGATGGCACTTGGGGAATATTTATTTTGATTAATGTACTTTTCGATTTCATTAGGCTGACTTATCTTTCCAAGATAACCAAGGATATGTGCTGCCGTAGTTCCTTCAGGGTAATATCTTACGGGCTCAATTGAGATATGGACTCCAGGCATATCAACCAGACCCTCTTCTATCCTGGCTACAGTAGATTCCTTTATGCCGTAGGCTATGTTAAAAGGCTGATAAGCCAGATGTCCCTGTTTACTAATCTGATTGTATATAATAAGCATAGATCTTACTTCATACATGCTTATATCAGGGTCTATACCATATCTCTTTCTTATTGCTTCAAAGGCTTCGTGGATTTCTAAATTCTCATCAACTTGATTTGCTGTATACCAGCTCTTCAAATTGTTCAGTGCTACATATTCAAAATCTCCTGCTATGGAAATCCTAGGGTTCATTCCATCCTTTAAAAGCTGAGACTGAGCTAAACTCCTTATGGATTCTGAGGTTATAAACTCGGTCAAAACTCCAGCTTCTTTGCTCTTTTCTATTAGAATATCCTTTGGACTCTTAGTGCCAATATCGCTGCCACCCTTATAGGAATAGATAATGCTGCTGTTATCTTCAACTACCTCTGCACTTATATTTACAACTTCTCCCTTTTCTTCTAATAGGTCTATCAATACCTTGCCTGGAACTACTGTTTTTTCCTTCTCTCCCCCTATATATACCTGATCTAAGAAATTGGACAGGGAGGTTTTAATAAAGATATTTACAAAATCCTCTTTTGCGCTTGTATCCATAGTTACTTCAGGATATATTTTCATTAAGGACCGCTTTTGAATCTGGTAATCATCCATATAGCTTAAGGAGAAGTCCTCTAGGACTATATTTTCGTGTAAGCCTCTTTGAGCTAAGAAATTATAAACCAACTTTCTGGATATTGGGTGGTCTATTATCTTTCTGATTACGGTTCTATCATTGTTGATTAGCTTCACTATGGAATCTATTGCACTATAGTTTTCAGGTATTTCGTAGCTCTCTTTCCAGGAGGAGGCATTAGTTGATTCGTTGAACTCTACTCTCAAGTTTCCATCTTGAAGGTTGACATCTACAGGAACATTAATGCTCTTATTTCTCAGTGCATTTAAAGCCCTATTTATAGCTATAAACTGGTAGTGTTCAGGATATGCATCATGTATATAATACAGTTTAAGTATTTGTGGAAGTAGATTGTTTTGGATTATTATATCCACTACTCTATTTACAGGAGTCTGATCATTTGATATATAGGCTTCTTCACTGTTGTACTTAAATACATTTAAGTCTAGAGGATATTCATCTACGTAGCTTACGCCGTCCTCCTCTAATAGTCTAACAAGCTTTAGGATTCCATCGTTCTTTGTTTGGGTATCCATTGTATTCAGCTCATCCTTTAGTATCTGGACCGTAAAGCTTTGGATATTACCAGCGAGAAGTCTTCCATATCTATCCCTGATTTCCCCTCTTGGAGCTGTAGTATATACTTCCTTTACCCTCTTGTTGTCAGAAACTTCCCTATAATAATCTCCCTGGGCAATGGTTATTATTGCTAGTCTAAAGGAAAGGACAACCATAAGAATAGCAAGTAATAATGCAACGAAATTATATCTATTTAGGAATTTTTCAAAAAACTTCATAATATCCCTCTATCTCTTGTTAAATCTAATCTTAGGTTCTGCTATTGTCCTTTGTAATATTTTAAATATAATAATTGATACTACAAGATTATATATTACTTCAAAGGAAAATACGCTTCTTACTGAATCTGCTAAGGTGATGTGTCTGTTTAAGAAGTACATAAAAAAGGAATGGGAAATATTATAATAGATGGTTGCTAAGGCAGTAAATATTATGACATTTATTAAACTGTCCCTGGCAAATGTATCCTCCACATAGCCTATTAAGTATCCTGCAAAGAAGTATATGATGGCATTTACTCCAATGGCAGTTGAAAATAATATATCCTGCAAAAATCCTATAAGCATACCTAATAGCCCTCCGTAATATCGACCTTTCCCAAGGGCTATAATAACAACTATTATTAATGCAGTATTGGGCACTTTGCCCAATATCTCAAAATAGGGCAAAATCGTAATCTGCAAAATCAAGTTTACTATAATGGTTAGCAACAATAAAAAAACGGTCATTTATTTACCTCGATCATTCCTTAATTACAAATACCTTGTATATTTTTTTGAAGTTGATTGCAGGAGTGATGCTTATTCTTTTAGTAAGCTCATTTTCATCATTGAAAACTTCACTTACCTCACCGATGTATATATCCTTTAGATAGGAGCCTCCAAGCCCTGATGTATATAGCTTGTCTCCTACTATGACATCTGCCTTGCTATCGAAGAAATATCCATTTATACTCCCATCTACATTACCAGATAGGATACCTCCATCTTGAGTCCTTGTGACTTTAAAGGATATGCTATTTAGCTCATCTATTATGGTAATGACCTTAGACCAATTTCCGCCTACATCTACTACTCTTCCTACAATACCTTCTTGGTATAGATTACCTTCAATTTGGACACCTTGAACCACAGTATCCCCCTTTGTGACACCGTCCTTTGCTCCCTTGTCAATGACAAATCTATCATACCAATTTCCAGGTTCCTTGGAGACTATTTCAGCAGTTATAAGATTATGAGTAGTTGATTCCAGAAGCTTTGCTTCATTTCTTAAATAATCCGTCTTGCCAATGATATTCTCTAAATCCCTCTTTTCGCTTTCTAAGGCTATGATTCTCTCCTTTAGAGCATCATTTTCTTTCTTTACATTTATAAAGTCGAAGGTTGAGCCGAAGAAAGAAGAAATACTATATCCAATGCTATAACTTACATTGGATATAGGAGTCAGTATATTGCCTACGGTTTTCTCAACCTTTGAAATAGATTGTCTCTCTCCACTTGTATTTCCTATTATAACGAGTAAAATGACAGTAACTAAAGCTACTATCATTCTATCTTTGTACTTTTTTAAAAAATACATAGCATCCCCTAGCCTATTCTTTTATAATTATTGACCGTTTTCTTTAATATATCGATGCTATCCAATGCTTTACCAGTACCTATTGCTACACAATCTAATGGGTTTTCTGCTATATGAACCGGCATTCCTGTTTCTCTAGCTATTAATCTATCTAGACCTTCAAGAAGTGCTCCACCGCCTGTAAGCATGATTCCAAGCTCCATAACATCTGAAGCCAATTCAGGTGGAGTCTTTTCCAATGTGGACTTTATGGCATCTAGAATATTTGTAACCGGCTCATTTAGAGCCTCGTATATTTCCTTTGAACTTACTTCCAGTGTCTTAGGAAGACCTGAGATTAAATCCCTTCCTCTGATATCCATAAATCTCTCTTCTGATTCATAATCTGCACTTCCGATATTGATCTTTATCTCCTCGGCAGTTCTTTCTCCTATCATTAAGCTGTATTCCTTCTTAATGTAGGTTACTATAGAATCATCTAATTCGTCTCCTCCAACTCTGATGGATTTAGATGTAACTATTCCTCCAAGTGAAATGATTGCAACCTCTGTTGTACCCCCACCAATATCTACTACCATACTGCCTGTAGGCTCTTGTACAGGAAGTCCTGCACCTATTGCTGCAGCCATAGGCTCTTCTATTAGAAATGCTTCCCTTGCTCCAGCATGAACTGCAGCCTCTTCAACTGCTCTCTTTTCCACCTCTGTTACTCCGCTTGGTACACAGATTACAACTCTTGGTTGAAATAGAGATTTGGTCTGCATAGCTTTCTTGATAAAATATTTAAGCATATTTTGAGTAACGTCAAAATCAGCTATAACTCCATCCTTAAGAGGTCTAATAGCTACAATATTTCCAGGTGTTCTACCTATCATCTTCTTTGCATCTTCACCAACTGCAAGAACCTCCTTGGTATTTGTTTGAATTGCAACAACGGAAGGTTCCCTAATAACGATGCCCTTTCCCTTTATAAAAACCAGTGTATTTGCAGTACCCAAATCGATACCCATATCCTTAATAAAACTATTGAATAAACCCATGCTTTTCTCCTTCCAAAAGTTACAATAAATTTTTTTCCTTAAAGCTTAAATAAGCATTATCTCCAATTATGATATGATCAAGAACCTTTATTCCCATTAAGCTTCCACATTCAACAAGCCTATTAGTAATTGATATATCTTCATTGCTTGGAGTTGTATCACCACTAGGGTGATTATGTATCAATATTATAGAGCTGGCGTTTTTCTTTATAGCCACCTTGAATACATCTCTTGGATGTACTATAGATGCGTTTAATGTGCCAACTGAAATATCCTCAATTTTTAAAATCTGATTCTTAGTGTCCAATATAGCTATTTTAAAGTGTTCTTTAGATAAATACCTCATTTCTTGAATCAATAAATCAGCTAAAATCTGTGGTGAGGTCACTTTGATTTTATCTAAAGCTCCACGTCTGTTAATTCTCTTTCCGAATTCGATGGCAGCTAATATTTGACAAGCCTTACTCTGTCCAATTCCTTTTATTTGAGTTAATTCATCCATGGTTGTATCAGCAAGGTATGAAATGCCTCTTTCATCCATGCTTAATATCCTCTCTGCCAAATCGATTGCTGAATCCTCTTTGTTTCCTATTCTTATTAGTATTGCCAGAAGCTCCGAATTTGAAAGGGCTTCTACTCCTTGACTATATAGTTTTTCTCTCGGTCTTTCACTCAATGGTAAGTCTTTAATAGTAATGTTTACCTTCCTATTCATTCATACCACCCTTGTTATAGTATATTAAAGTTAAAAAACCTACTTAGAAGTTTATCCAGCTTAGTTAGGGGTAAGCCAACTACATTTGAGTAGCAGCCATCGATTTTTTCAACCAATATGGCCCCTTTACCTTGGATTCCATAGCTTCCAGCTTTATCCTCGTATTCTCCTGTGTCTAGATATTTATTTATGAGTCTAGGGGAAAGCTCTCTAAATTTTACAAAGGTACATTCATAATCTATTATTTTCATATCATTAGAAGCCTTTACGATGCTAAGTCCAGTAATTACCTGATGAGTTTTGGAGCTTAGAGATTCCAGCATATTATATGCTTCTTCTCTGTCCCTAGGTTTTCCCAAGATAGTTGATTCACTTACTACTATAGTATCTGCACCAATTACTATATCATCCATAAAGTTATTACTTACTTGAAGAGCCTTTTCTAAGGCCAATGACATAGCTATCTGAACCGGATCCTGATTAGCATCAACCTTCTCTTCTATCTCACTTTTTATTATTACCGGATGGATATTAAATCTTTCAAGTAGCTCTTTTCTTCTAGGTGAACCTGAAGCCAATACTATTCTCATAATCTACCTCACAAATAGGGTTCTAAAGTTTCTCTTTAAATGCCAAATTATATAACCTGATGACAGTCCAACAAAATAACCTGTAAATAAACTTAAAATCATAAGAAATGGTAAATATGTATATATTCTCGCATTCATCATGATTAGAGATGCCACTGACACCTGTGCAAAGTTGTGGGAAAGTGCCCCTATGATGCTTACACCTATTAAGCTAAATATTTTAGATAGAAATCTGTAAGATAAATACATCATTATACAACTTAGGACGGCTCCTGAAAAGCTATATATAAAGCTTGATATACTACCTGTAACAAGCATTAACACAGTACTCTTAAGCATTGCAACCTTTATTCCATCCTTGAAGCCAAATACTATAATGGTTATTAAAACCACCATATTTGATAGTCCAAGTCTTGCTCCTGGCATGTTTATGGGAAGTGGAATAGCCATTTCCAATACACTTAAGGCTAGACCTATGGAAACTAATAGCGATATAAAAATCATCTTATTAAGTCTTCTCATAATGAGTCCTTTCTATCGATTTATAATATCAATTTCAGTATCCATATCTACTCCCTTTATTTCTATAACCATTCGATTAGGAAGGCAGACTATTGTTTCACCTATTCTAGATATTGGTCCCTGCTTTACATCTATCTTGTCAGGACAGTCAGCTTCTATGACTCTTACACTATCCTCTCCTAGTTCAATCAAATTATATCCATGTTCTGATTCAACAGGAATCTTAGTTCCTATAAGCTTTGAGTCTAAGATGATTTTCTTGACTTCTTTTCCTCCCACCTGAACACTTACGTATTTGCCATTTTTAGAAAGGGCTTGAAGATTTATATACCCCAATGCCGAAAAGCTGAGGATTATGACTAAAATTATCAATAATTTGTCGCCCTTTGTCAAGATTATCATCCTTTTGTTGAATAAATATTTCCCACATAATAGTTTATCATTTATATATTCCATTTACAAGTTAGAATTCATATGCCCTTGATTAATCGAGTAGGGAGAAATAAATTCTCCCTCTCACACCACCGTACGTACGGTTCCGT
>CAZAJU010000046.1:0-15851 GCA_964485455.1 uncultured Tissierella sp. | reverse complement strand
AATTATCTCCAATTGTATATTTTATAGACCAGTATCTTTGACACCTATCTACAATATTTTTGGATAATCCATTAATAGAATTGAAATATAAAGGTGCTGCAAATATAACTATATCGCTTTTATCAAATCCTTCGTAAAGAAGATCCATTCCATCTTTAAATACACACTTAGAAGTTCTTCCACAATGGTCGCAGCCTGTACATGGTTGTATATATAAATCTCTTAAAATTATTTTGTTAATTTCATAATCTAATTCTTTAATACCATCTAATAAGTAATCCAGTAATATCTCTGTGTTCTTATTTCTTCTGGGACTCCCCATAATAGCCAATACTTTCTTCATATTGCCTCCTATGACTTAAATAATACCTTTAGATACTTTAACAATGTTGTTACTATAATGCTTTGAAGCGGAATACTAACTAATGTGTTAATTACTCTACCAGGTAATAATGCTAAAAATCCAGTTGCATAAATCTGTTGAAGCCAAATGGTGTTTAAAAGAAGAGAAACTACAATATATGTTACACCTACAGCTAATAGAATATTTCTAAAAGAATAAATCTTTTCATAGCTCTTTGCCTTCTTAAACAATAGATAAAACAAGCCAGGAATGGCTCCCCATAGTATTGAGCTTAGAGTAAATCCAGGATGGAAAGCTCCTTGAGAATTAATAACAACACCTATAAGGTCAGCAGCAGCTCCCGTAACACCACCAACTACAGGTCCAAATAAAAGTCCTGATAGCATAAGAGGCAATTCACCAAAGCTGATTCTTAAGGTTTGTGCTCCTCCAAGTGGTATAAAGAAATACATAAATCTAGTCATTACAATAGAAATAGCAGTTAATAAGCCTGCCTTAACCATAGTTCTGGTATCCATAATACCTTTTTTACTATTCACTTTTCATTCTCCTTTCTTTGTGCCGACAGTATTTGCCACACTAAAGAATTGAGAAACTTTAATGTTCAGCGGACGCGGTAAAAAATCGCAGATTTGTCTTTCGTTTAAGGGCAACTTCCCATCCCCTAACACTTAACGCTCTTTACCTACTCTGTCTAACCTGTTCATTATATTATAACATTTTACTTCTGTAAAGTCTCTTTGTGCTTTGCTCTAATGCGGTCTGTTACCTTAAGAGCTCCCATCATCGTAGCAATTAAAAAGCAAAGTAACCCTATTATTCTATAATACAAAGATAGACTAGTAAAAAATGAAATAGTATAAAATACCACAAACATTAAATATAACCTTATAACCTTCCAGTTATTAATGGATTTTAGCTGATTTTTAGCATCACCTTTACTATGCTTATATTTATCTAAGATAAAATTATCTATTACTTCATCAGTAGGATATTCATCTATTTCTTTTAGTATCTCTTTTAACTTTGTAAAATCAAATAATATTAAAGAATTTCCTTCTATAGAACCATCTTGAAAATAGGAGTTTGTAATCATTATCCCTTCCTGGTATCCTAGATAGTTTATATAATCATTAAAATCTTCTACCTTCTTCTTAATAATCTTGTCTTCTTGGCTGGACTTTACACACTTTATAGCGTATCTTTTATCTTTTATGGTAGCTTCCAAATCAATATCCTCCTTACCATAAAAGAATTCAGTCTGATAAAATCTTTCTAAAATCCCCTTAATAAATATTACAAATTCTTCTCTATTCATCTGAGAAATTTCCCTCAATAACTTCCGCCCTTTTAAATCCTCTTTAACCTTCTCTATCTTTTCATTCTTTTTTTTACTTCGAAATTTGATTAAAGCTCTTGTAGTAAAATATACAAGAGCAGTACTTAAGTATATGGGTAAAATCAGGGTATGAGTTATATTTGCAAAAAAGATAAAACTTGCTACGTAGAATATAATTACAAAAAAAACCTTGTCAATATTCACAGCCCTATAGGACATACCCTTGTTAATCTCCTTAGAATAATAGTTTTTGACTATTATCTCATCCCTATTTGTTTGATATATTTCTCTTATGCCTTTCTTCATGTTTTTTACCTCTCTTCATATAATAAAGTCCTATTATTTGAATTATTGACAAAAACATAAAGAAAGATACTACTATATTAATAACCATTCCACTAAAAAAGGTTTCTGGCAGCATTTGTATCATCAAATCCGTCTTTGGGTCTAAAAGCCATAGGTCATTGGTGAAGAATATATGGTGAAAAATAGTCCAATACTTAGTAAAATCCGATGCTACTAATAAACCTATAAAGATTAAAAGAATATGATTGGAAAACAATCCCAAGAACAAAACCTTTCCTAAGATTACTTTATTCACCTTTATTGCGATATAAATCATAATTATTATAGCAATTGTCATAGAAGTGTATTTTATATTTCTAGCTAAATCAAATAGGCCCTGCACATCTATCATATGAAGCACTTCTTTTTCGTTAAAATGAGGTTTTAGTAGCTCTTCTCCACCCTTACCCTTAAGGTAATCTATTAGGCTTTGTGCTATTATTTCAAGGTCCTCTATACTCTTACCCGTAACTTCTTCAGTTTTATTTTTTTCAAATTGTTCTAAATAAAAGCTTTTGTTATAAGCGCTATTTTCTATTGATGTGACTAGAAGTGCTAAAGATATGGATATAATAAGGATTACGTATAATATTTTTTTCATTGTCTTCCCCCTTAAAAGCGTTAATCTGTAAACACATTATCGGTTCATTTATTTCCGGTGGTTCATTTTTGCAGTTTCGCAACTCAAATCTGTTTGCTCCTTAGGTCGCACAGATTTGGTTCTCATTGCATTTTACCTACCATCAATTTGCATAAAGCGCAAATTGGTTTTGGTCATAAAAAATCCAAGAGGTAGCCCTCTTGGATTTAACTCATTGCTTTTTCTAATTCCCCTAAATGCTTCAAGGGAAAAAACCTCAACAGCTCCTTGTACTGTTCTACAGATAAGCCTTGAACAGTGGTATAGATGTTTATCTTGTCATCTAAATCAGCTGTTATAAACCTTTCTTTAATATGCTCGAAATTCTCAATATCTTCCATAATAACCCTCCTTCTTGTACGTTATTATTATGGAGGATTCAGAATTATTTATTCATATTATTCTTCAGGCTCATCCCAGTTGTGGTATACGTTTTGAACGTCGTCATTATCCTCGAGCATATCAATAAGCTTATTCATCTTTTTAATATCATCTTCATCTGTTAATGCTACTGTAGTTTGTGGAACATAGCTGACTTCAGCCATAGCAAATTTGAAGCCTTTTGCTGACAAACCATCTCTAATGGAATTGAAATCATCTGGTGAAGTAGTAATATCAAAACCTTCCTCTTCAGCTTCAAATTCTTCTGCACCAAGATCTATGGCAAGCATTGTCAACTCATCTTCATCTATTTCATCATCTCTTTCAATGGCTATAACGCCTTTTCTATCGAACATAAATGAAACGGAGCCGTTTGTTCCAAGATTACCTCCATTTTTGTCAAAGGCATGTCTTACATCAGAAGCTGTTCTGTTCTTATTATCCGTTAAACAGCTAACCATAACAGCTACTCCTGATGGCCCATATCCTTCATAAGTAATTTCCTCATATACATCTGAACCAAGTTCTCCTGCACCCTTCTTTATAGCTCTTTCAATATTATCGTTTGGCATATTTTCAGCTTTTGCCTTTTCTATAGCTGCCTTAAGAGATGCGTTATAATTTGGATCTGGTCCACCTTCCCTAACTGCAACCATTATATATCTACCTAGTTTAGTAAAGGCATTAGCTCTTTTAGCATCGGCTTTACCCTTTTTGTTTTGTATATTATGCCATTTTGAATGTCCTGACATGTATTTCACTCCCTCTGTTTTATTGCTACTATATTTTAGCACATGTTTCTACTATTACAAACACTTTTTAAAGATTTCGTCTAAATATAGGTGCAAATTTCCTTTTATGTTCACTTATTTCATTCATTCTCTTAATCTTTTTGATTACATCTTCAGGACCTTCTCCTGTTTTTATAAAATTATCCAGTACATCATAGCTGAATCCCATTTCTGCTTCATCAGTCTGATCATCCCACAATCCTGCAGAAGGTTTCTTGTTTATAATAATATCTGGAATACCTAACCCTTTGGCTAATTCCACAATCTCATACTTTACAAAGTCAGCAAGAGGCAATAAATCTGAACCGCTATCTCCATATTTTGTGTAATAACCTACGTAAAATTCAGAAGCATTGCTTGAGCCAGCTACTAGATATCCATAATGTTGCGCAAAATAATATAGGGTAGTCATTCTAAGGCGTGGTTTTATATTTGCCTTTGCCATTTTATTATCTGAATCCAACCCTGAAGCAGATAATAGGGATTGGTAAACAGAACTTAAATCCACCAACTCAGTTTTTAATTTTAAACTCTTGGCAACAATATTTGCATGAATCTCATCCTCAGGGTTACTATCAATAGGCATTATTATTCCAAGGGCATTCTCCCCAAATGCTTTTTTTGCTAGCCCTGCTATAACTGCTGAATCTATTCCTCCGCTTAAGCCAAATACCATACCTTTTGCAGATGCACTCCTAACCGTATTTTGCATCCAGAGGACTAGATCATCTATTACTTTATCTATATTTTCCATTAAATCCCTCCATCTGATGAATAACTAGTTTTATTTTGGTGAAATTAATAGTATATATGCAAGTTTAAATTATATCACAAAGAGGTTTATAATGGAAAAAAATAATCTAAAGCTTCTTGTACTTGGACTAATTACAGGCATAGTAAATGGCATATTTGGGTCTGGAGGTGGTATGATCATAGTGCCAGCTTTAGTACTATTTCTGGGATTAAAGGATTATAAGGCACATGCCACAGCGATTTCTATAATTCTTCCCATAAGCATTATCAGCACCATAGTATATTTTTTCAATAATTCAATCCCCTTAAAATTAAGCCTTTATGTAATGGCTGGGGGTCTTGTAGGAAGCTTTATTGGGGCGAAAATACTTAAAAAAATCCCTGGTAAAATTTTAAGAAAGGTATTTGGCTGCGTTATAATTTATACTGCCGTAAGGATGATATTTAGATGAAGCTAGTATTAATAGGATTAATCTCTGGAATAATAAGTGGAATGGGCATAGGCGGAGGAGTTATTTTGATTCCATCCTTGGTTCTTCTTCAAGATGTTAAGCAGATTACAGCACAAGGTATAAATCTATTTGTTTTTATACCAGTTTCTATCATTGCACTAATAACTCATAAAAAAGAGGGGAATTTAGAAGGTAAAAATAATAAATGGATAATTATTGGAGGTGTGATTGGTGCATCCTTAGGTGCCATAGTTGCCAATTGGATAGAGGAGGATAAGCTTAGAACTTACTTTGGAATATTTCTATTCTTTATAGGAGTTTATGAGCTTTTCAAAAAAAAATAGGCCATTGGCCTATTTTTCTATCTAATACTTATTTATAAGCTATTCTTGTTCTTAAGAGTGGCATATACACATTCTCCCGTTAGATACTTAAGCTCAAGTTCCTCAGCTTTTTTTATGACCTCATCATTATAGGTGCCTGGTTGGAAGAAGATATATTCTACCCCTGCTTCCTTTGCTTCCTCTAGGGCATTTAAACTAATCTTAGGTGAAACCACCAAATCTACAACTTCAACTTTAGCAGGTATATCCTTTAAAGATTTATATATCTTATTCCCCTCAATATCTTCATAATTAGGACTTACGCCATATGTTTCATATCCATTTTCCTTAAGGATATTATAAATTTTATATCCCCATTTCTCATGTTTAGCAGTTACTCCAACTACTGCCCAAATCTTTTTATCTAGCATTTCTTGCTTTAAATTCATATAATCACTCTCCTAATATTTCTTTTGTCTTAAGCTTCGATGAAACTGCTTACAGGCATCTCAAACACCGCCTAAACGATGCTTGCATCGTTTAGACACCCACCTGTTGTAGAATAATGAACCCGGCCGATTATGAAGCGGTGGACTTTTACTCGTTATATACCCAATCAAATCTTAATATATTCTAATACCATCTAATGCAGGAAGATGTTTTTCCTCAAGACTTGTTATATTTGCACATCCATTGGTTAGATTCATTAAATCCTTTATAAAGCCTTCTAGCTTCGAATTCATTACGTAGACGTGAATCTCAACCTTCTCTTTATAAATCATATCCTCAGCTTTATAACCACTATTTGATAAGTAATTTTCTATTTTACCAAATAATGTATAGTCTATTTCTATGCTTAATTCTGTATGCAAGGTCATATCTACTATCCTACCTGCATCAAGACTTATCTTTGCAGACTTTGTATAAGCTCTTATTAGGCCGCCTCCACCTAGTTTAGTTCCTCCAAAATACCTGGTGACTACTACACAAACATTTCTTAAATCTTCCTTTTTAATTACTTCAAGAACAGGTATGCCAGCAGTTCCAGATGGCTCCCCATCATCATTGAACCTTTGGATATTTGAGTCTGGACCAAAGACATACGCATAAACATTATGTGTTGCATCCCTATGTTTGGTTTTTATCATATCTATAAATACCAATGCATCTTCTTCAGATGAGATGGGAGTAGCATATCCAATAAATCTTGACTTATTAATTATAACTTCGTCTTCACCATAATCTTTTATGGTCCGATAAACATCCTTCAAAATATCACCAACTAATCTAAAATATATTCTTTGTATTTTTCGTAATCTATAGGATTTATCACAAGAGAAATTTCAGTACCTTCTTCCCTATACTCCATTTTACTTACCTCATAGTTATTCATAAAATAATTAACTATGTTTTGTTTGTCGTAGGGTAAAAGAAGGACTACTCTCCTATACTGCTGCGGCAATAACTCTTCTATAAGATTCATAAGTTCCTCTAGATTTATTCCATTCTTGGCAGATATAAATATCTTATTATCTACTAGTTTATGGTCATATTCTAGGCTCTGTATATCAACTTTATCCATTTTATTGAATACAAATATCATAGGTTTATCTAAAACCTTAAGGTCCTTTAATATATCTAAAGTAGTCTTGATTTGTATATCAAGATTCTTGCTTGATGCATCTACAACATGAAGCAGCAAGTCTGCATACTTAACTTCTTCTAAAGTACCTTTGAAGGCTTCTATAAGCCTTGTTGGTAGTTTGGATACAAATCCAACAGTATCTGTTATCAAGAAAGATTGACCATTAGGTAGCTTTGAACGTCTTAAGGATGTATCAAGAGTTGCAAAAAGCATATCTTCAACATAGACTTGCTTTTTCTCAGTGGATTCATCATCAAACTCTATCAATCTATTAAGAAGAGTGGATTTCCCTGCATTGGTATATCCTACAAGAGCTACTATAGGAAGACTGGATTCCTCACGTTGCTTTCTTTTAATGCTTCTAACCTGTTCTACTTCCTTTAGCTGCTTTTGAATGTTATCAATCTCTCTTAGAATATGTCTTCTATCGGTTTCAAGCTTTTGTTCTCCAGGACCCCTCGTACCTATTCCACCACCCGTTCTAGATAGATAATCGCTATATCCTATAAGTCTAGGCAGCCTATATTTCATTTGTGCTAGTTTTACCTGTAGCTTTCCTTCGGAAGATTTTGCCCTGGATGCAAATATATCCAATATTAAATTAGTTCTATCGATGATTTTCTTGTCTATTAGCTTTTCTAAGTTCCTAAGTTGGGCTCCGCTTAATTCGTCATTAAATACAACTGTAGAAATATCCAGTTCCTCACAATAATTTCTAATCTCTTCAGCTTTTCCTTTACCAATAAAATGACCAGGATGTATGCCTTCCTTCCTCTGTATTACCCTGGAAATAACTAAGCCTCCTGCAGCTTTAACCAGCTCTTGTAGCTCATCCATAGAGGTATCTATATCAATTTCGTCACTTGGAAGCTCTACGCCTACTAACAAAACTCTCTCTAATACTGATTCTTTCAATTTATCACCGCCATCAAGTATTTAACATAAGTATATCATTTTTCAACCAATTTATCCACTTTTCAATTAATGTGTAATCATACTGTAACTCTTTAAATATTAACAATGTAAATTTTATATGGTATAATGTATATGCGTTTGTCTGTAGGACTTTATATATTTTTCTAATCAGGAGGTTATTAATGTCGGATGAAAATAAGGAAAAACCTAAAAAAAGAAAAAAGAAAAGGAAGCGAGAGTTTACAGTGTTAAAGGCTCTAAAAATATTTATAGTTATATTGATAATAACAGGAATCTTAGCTGGAGGTGCACTTGGTGGTGTGGCTCTATCAATAGTAAAGGATGCTCCGGAAATAGATCCATCCAATATAAATGCTACACTAGCTCAGACATCAAATATAGTAGATATCAACGGCAATTTAATTGAAAAAATTCAGGCCCCAGAATTTAGAACCGTAGTAAGTTTAAATCAAATGCCTAAGCACCTATTAGATGCTTTTATAGCAATAGAAGACCAAAGATTTTATGAGCATATTGGAGTAGACCCATGGGGAATCATGGCTGCTATTGTAGATAATTTTAAATCTGGAAATCTTCGTGGTGCAAGTACAATTACTCAGCAGTTAGCAAGGAATCTATATCTATCGAATGAGGTAAGCTGGACAAGAAAAATCACTGAAGCCTATCTTGCATTGAAAATAGAAAAGGTACTTACCAAGGACCAGATTCTAGAAGCATATTTAAATAGGAGCCCCTTTGGACAGAATGCTTATGGAGTTCAGGAAGCAGCTCGTACATATTTCTCCAAGGACGTGGAGGAACTTACAATTGCTGAATCCGCAATAATTGCAGGGATAGTAAAGGGCCCTAATATTTATCAGCCATATATGCGAATAAAACCTGAGGATTATGATGCTTCAAAGCATTATGAAGTTGGACAAATTGATATATTAGGAGAAAGATATATATTAGTATTTAACCCAACTTCTGTAGAAAGACAGAAATTGGTTTTAAGCAAGATGCTAGAGTTAGATAAGATAACAAAAGCTCAATATGATGAAGCTATAAGTCAAGATATTAAACTAAGCTTAAAACCTGAAGAACAAAAAAATGCTGATATAACTTCTTATTTTACAGATTATGTTAAGTCAAATGTAATTGAAGCCCTTGAGGACAAGCTTGGATATACAGCTGAAGATGCTCAAAATCTCTTATTTGCAGGTGGACTTACCATATATGCAACTATTGATATTGAAATGCAAAAACAGCTGGAAAATATATATGATAACTTTACAGAAATTCTGATTGGAAATACTAATAGCATAAGAGGACCAATACTAGTGGATTGGAACTTGAACAAAGCAGGAAATGTACTGGATGATAAAGGGAATATAATTTTCTATAGCAAGTCAAACTTGATGACTGAAGACTTTAGTCTAATAATAGAAAAAGGTACTTATAACATAGAAAATGGTGATATCATAATAAACAACCGAAAGCTTACCCCTTATCCTAAGCATATTGATGTAGGTGACTTCTACACTATCGATGAGAGAAAAAACCTTGTAACTCATACAGTTGGGTCCATAGTTATACCAGAAGGGGAATTCTCTATCAACGATGATAAGTCCATTAAAATCTCAAAAGCTTATTTAGACAAAAATGAAGATTTCTATAGCATAGAAAACGATAACTTGCTAATTAATAGTAAATACTTCTATGTAGCTAAGAATGGGATAGTTCAACCTCAATCAGCCAGTACTATAATAGATTATAGAACCGGGCATATAAAAGCTATAGTCGGTGGAAGAGATGTTGAAGGACAAAGAATTTTAAATAGAGCAACAGATTCTGCAAGACAGCCAGGTTCAGCAATTAAACCTATTGCCGTTTACTTGCCGGCTCTTGATAATGGCTATAATGCAGGTACTTCCATAGATGATATACCTTTTTATAATGGCAATGGACAACTTTGGCCTAAAAACTGGTATACGGGTTATAGAGGAATTCATACTCTAAGAAGAAGCGTTGAGCAATCAGTAAATGTTAACTCGGTTAAAACCCTTCAGAATATTGGTGTATCTACTTCAATAAGTTATTTGGAGAAAATGGGTATCATAAACAAAGATCATCCTGAAAGGGACAATGTAATTACAAGAAGTGAAAACCCTAGTACCAATGATGAAAACCTATCTGCTCTTGGCTTAGGAGGTATGACTAAAGGGGTTAGTCCATTGGAATTAACCGCTGCCTATGGTGCAATAGCAAATAAGGGAATATATGTTGACCCCATAGCATTTACTAAGATAATAGATAAAAATGGAAATCTATTGTTGGATAATACTCCTACAGAAACTATAGTAGTATCTCCTCAAACAGCTTATATAATGGGAGATATTCTAAGAACTACAGTTTCAAACGGTTTAGCAGGAAGAGCAAAATTATCTAATATGGCAGTTGCAGGAAAGACCGGTACAACTAATGAACAGGCGGATATCTGGTTTGTAGGTTATACCCCTTATTATGTTTCAAGTGTATGGATTGGTAATGACTCACCAAAAATTACAATATCTAAGGGAAGTAGTACCGCTGCATCACTATGGCAATATATCAACACTAGAGTCCACGAAAACCTTGAATCAAAGACTACCTTTGAAAGACCTAATGGCATTGTAACCGCAAGTATTTGTACACAGTCAGGACTATTAGCATCAGACCTTTGTGCTCAAGATCCTAGAGGTGTGGTTAAAAATGAGATATTTGCTGAAGGAACAGTTCCTACAAAGTATTGTGATATGCATGTAGCCCTTGAAGTAGATACATCATCAGGTCTCTTAGCAAATGAATATTGCCCAGATGATTTAGTATCCACAAGAATATTTATTCAAAGAACTCCACCTTATAATCCAGGGGATCATAACGGTATTGTACCAAGTGATTATCAATACAACGCTCCGACTACTTATTGCACAGAACATAATGAAACTACTGTTATTGTAGACCCACTAGAAGAGTGGTTTAATGAATTTTTCAATAATAGTGATAGTAATAATACCGAAGAGGTTGTACCATTAGACCCAATAATTGATGGCAATAACGATTAGTAATACAGTCCGTATGGACTGTATTACTATTTTTTTGTCTTTGGGTCAAATAATATGGCCATTATATAACCAAAGAGTATAATTCCTGAAACCCCAGCTGCAGTAGCCTCTATTCCTCCAGTAAATGCACCTATTAAACCCTTTGACTTTGCCCCCTCAATTGCCCCCTTAGCTAATGAATTCCCAAAACCACATATTGGTATGGAAGCACCAGCTCCTCCAAATTCCAGTATTGGTTCATAGATGCCTATGGCTCCCATAATTACTCCAAGTATTAAAAACGTAACTAGTATATGGGCAGGTGTAAGCTTGGTGTTATCTAAAATCACCTGTCCTACAATGCAAATAAAACCACCAACTGCAAATGCTTTAATATATTCCATATCTAACCTTCTCTCTTGTTTTCAATTACCACTGCATGTGCTATTCCCGGTATAGACTCACCCTGTTGTGTTATAAGAGTTGAATGTAGAGCACCTGTTGACATTATTAGTATTTTTTCAAAATTACCCTTCTTCATTTCTTTTAATATATATCCATTTAAAACCGAACCTGAGCATCCACATCCACTACCTCCTGCGTGGGTATCCTGCTCTGATCTATCGAATATTTCAACCCCACAGTCAGTATAATTCTTAGATAAATCGTAACCTTCCTTTTTCATCATATCTATAACTATATCCTTACCCACATAACCTAAATCTCCTGAGATTATTAAATCATAATATGATGGGTCTCTTCCCGTATCCTTAAAATGGTTAATAAGGGTATCCATAGCTGCAGGAGCCATAGCAGAACCCATATTTGCAGCATCTTTTATTCCTGGATCTATTATCCTACCTGTTGTAATGTATTTTATATATGGACCAACCCCAGATGGTGAAATTACTGTAGCACCTGCACCTGTAACAGTCCACTGAGCAGTCATCTTTTTTTGGTTACCATATTCTAGAGGGAATCTAAACTGTCTTTCTGCAGTGGAAAAGTGACTTGATGTAGCACATACTATCTTATCTGCAAAGCCTCCATCCATTAACATTGCTCCTAAAGACAAGGATTCAGTCATGGTAGAGCATGCGCCGTATAATCCAAAAAAAGGAATGGCTAACTGTCTAGCACTATAGCCTGATGCTACAATCTGATTAAGTAAATCTCCCGCAATTAAATAGTCTATATCCTTTGGGGCAAGGCCTGCTTGGTCAATGGCCCCCTTTATACATTCCTCTTGAATCTTTGACTCTGCCTTCTCCCAGGACTCTGTTCCCCACAAGTCCTCTTCAAGTATTAAATCGAAATAATCCTTTAAAGGTCCCTCTCCTTCCTTTGGACCAACTATGGAATATGAAGCTATTATAGCTGGTGGATTTTCAAGCTTAACGGTTTGATTTCCTATTCTTTTTATAGCCATTTGATCACCTCCTAAAAAGTAAACTTAATAGACCAACGATTACGGAACTCCCTATTCCATATACCAAAACAGGACCTGCAACTATGAACATCTTTGCTGCAACCCCAAATATGAACCCCTCTCTTTTAAACTCCATGGCCGGTGAAACAATAGCATTGGCAAAACCTGTAATAGGAATAGCTGCTCCTGCTCCTCCCACTTTTCCAATTTTGTCATAAACCCCTAAACCAGTTAAAAGCGCTCCTAGAAATACCATGATTATTGATGTTCCTGCCCCTACACCCTTTTTATCCAAGCCTAAAGTTTCTAAATAGTTAATTATAATTTGCCCGATAGTACATATAGTTCCTCCTACTATAAAAGCCATAATAACATTTTTTATATATTTTGGCTTCGGACTTTTCTTATCAGAAAATTTCTTATACTCATTTTTGTTTAATTTATCCATTAATACCTCCTAAAATTATAAAATAATATAATGCTCCACATACTTTGCCAATCAGTAATGAAAAGATTACCAGCTTAATTTGTTTTTTAATCTTGAACTTCTTAGAAATTACCGGTATGACATTAAATGTCTCAGCAAGTGCGGATGCAAATAGCCCTAAAAATATTCCTGAAAATAAACCTGGAATTATAGAGAAAAACTTGTTCAATTTTAAATTGTAGCCATAGAAATAGACCAGTGTAAAAAGCAAAGAGCTAATGAAGAAAATGGATTCATAGAGCTTCAAATATGGTTTTGTATCTGTTAACTGTATCAATCTAGGAAATACCTTGATCAGGGTTATAAATGCTAAGTATGCCCCCCCTACAAATGCTCCTCCACCAAAAGCAGATAAAATTGATATTAGATATCCCATATTTATTCCTTTGGCTTTTGTTCTGTTAATTCATTCATAATATAATCCTCCACATCATTGTCATATAAATAAAGCTCTACATCCATAGGTCCTGGCTCCATTCGTCTCCTCTTGCTTCGGCTCATTATTCTTGTATAGAAGGTCAACATCCCAACTCCTAATCCAATGGAATATGGTATATTCATCATAAGCGGATTTTCCATATGCTCACCAGTATAAGTGAAATATAGTCTTTCCAATGCAGCCATCATATTTACATCCTCATGGAAGTACATTATACCTAAGGCAGCACCAAAGAACAGAGTAAAACATACGAAAATTAGTTTTCCAATTTGAATAATAGGATTTATTTTTTCTCTAGATTTAATCTCTAAAATAACTTCATCAACCCCAGAAAATTGGATTTCTATGTCTGGGAATTTATTTATTAATATTTCTGCAATTTTTACAGCTGTAATATAGTCCCAAGTTTCCTCTGCTTTACCCGTATAAACTTTTGTTCTTTCAATCCTTTTTCTCAAACCTTCATTATTGCAATAAACTTCCCCTAAATCCCTTACATATAAGGAATCCTCAATATCAAGGGCTTTCTTTTTCATTAATCCTATATATACTTTGGGTTTTTCCATGATTCATCATCCATTCTATTTAGAACTAGAGTTGCGCTCTTAGGAACATTAGTCGATTTATTTTCCTTAACATATAATGTAACCAAAGTTAGGATTATAATCATTAAGATAGAAATTTTAATCACTTTATTAGATATAGCCATTATTCATCACCTAAGTATATTATTGACTATTTATAGTTACTTATTCAAAAAAAGACATATCATGCCTTAGCAAGATATGTCCTCATCTCCTCTACTATTTTCTTTTCTATTCTCGAAACCTGTACTTGCGATATGCCTAAATAAGAAGCAACTTCACTTTGGGTCTTATCTTTAAAATACCTTAAAATAATGATCTGTCTATCTCTTGGCTTTAGCTTTCCTAACATGTCTTTTAAAACTATATTATCTACTATATCCATTTCTGAATCATCTTCATTACTTAGCTTATCTATTAAATAAAGTGGAGCGCCATCATTTTCATGAACTATATCATAGAGATACTCTGGGTGATAGGTAGACTCAACTGCCATTACTATATCTTCCTTTTCAACACCGATTTCTTTGGCTATCTCTTGAATAGTTGGTTCTCTTCCCAATTCCTTAGAAAGCCTTTCCTCTGCTGTCTTAGCCATGTATGCGACTTGCTTTAAGGACCTACTAACCTTTATTATGCCATCATCCCTTAAAAACCTCTTTATCTCCCCTATAATCATTGGAACTGCATAGGTTGAAAACTTTACATCAAAATTTAAATCAAATTTATCTATGGCTTTTAGTAATCCTATACTTCCAATTTGAAAAATATCTTCAAAATCTATTCCCCTATTGGCAAATCCTTTAATGACAGATCTTATAAGTCCCAAGTTGGATTCAACCAATATTTCCTTGGCTCTACTATCACCACTATGAGCTTTTTTTATAAGTTCTATAGTCTCTTCATGAGATAGTAATGCCTTTCCCCCTGAACTCATAGTATCTACTCCTTATCAATAGAGCTATTTATTTTCTTTCTCATAGTAACCGTAGTTCCTATTTCCTTTATGCTCTCAACCTTAAGTTCATCCATAAAGGTTTCCATTACTGTAAAACCCATACCTGACCTTTCAAGTTCCGGTTTTGACGTATAAAATGGTTCCATAGCCTTATCAATATCTCCAATTCCCTTTCCCTTGTCTCTTATAATTATCTCTAATTCGTTTCCTTCTATACGAGACTCCATTACTACTACGCCTTCACCATATTCATAACCATGGATAATTGCATTTGTTACAGCTTCTGAAACAGCTGTTTTTATATCAGATAATTCCTCAAGAGTTGGATCCAGTTGTGATGCAAATGCTGCTATGACCACTCTTGCAAAGGATTCATTACTAGACTTGCTAAAGAACTCTAGCTTCATATAGTTTTTTTCCATCAATTTCACCTCTCTAATTTTTGTAAAGCTTGTTCCATAGTTGTATAGACCTCAATTATTTTTGTAAGCCCCGACATTCTTATTATTCTATCTATGTATGTATTTGAGCTTATCAGTATAAGTTTACCTTTCTTTTCCACTGCATTCTTATATCTCCCCATAATAAGGCCTATACCAGAGCTATCCATTAGACTTAGCTGTGTAAGATCTAGTACCATATTTTTAATATTAGGATCTTCATACTTCTTATCTATTAATAGTCTAGATTTTTCAGTAATATGATGGTCTAACTCTCCATAAAAATGAATGATAAGATTATTATCCTTGACCTCAGTTGTATATCCCAATTTTCTCCCTCCTTTGCTACGTATATATTCAATAGGAAACTTTAATTATCCTTCAAAGAAAAAGTACTATTTTTGTAGAAATAGGTCAAATGACAAAAATATAATCGAGTAGGAGGTAATTAATTAATTTAATTACCGACCTCTCACACCACCG
>CAZAJU010000045.1:1771-15945 GCA_964485455.1 uncultured Tissierella sp. | reverse complement strand
TTTATAATTATAAATATTATGGTTACATTTATTGGGAAGATAATTGACCGAGGGCTTAAGGATAAAAAGCTTACAAATATCTATACAAGCAGTAATAGAGCCAACACCCTAGCACAAATACTAAAAAAGGTTATTAAATATACTCTTTACTTTATTTGGATTATTATGTCCTTAGAGATGTTTGATGTCAAAACAGGATCTATATTAGCAACAGCAGGTATTGGAGGATTGGCTATTGGATTTGGAGCACAGTCCTTAGTTAAAGATATTATTACTGGATTCTTTATATTGCTTGAGGATCAGTATGCTGTAGGAGATCATGTGAAAATAGAGGGTTATGAAGGTATTGTGGAGGAGTTAGGTCTTAGGATTACTAAAATTAGGGGATTTAATGGAGAGCTTCACATAATTCCTAATAGTACTATCCAGATTGTATCTAATGCAACAAGAGGTGCTATGAGAGCCCTAGTGGATATTTCCTTTTCCTATGATGAAAATTTAGATAAAGTCATTAATATATTGGAAGATGTATGCCAAAAAATCAAGGATAGTAATGAAAATGTTCTAGATGGACCAAGTATTTTAGGTATTACAAACCTTGCTGAATTTGATGTAAAAGTGACAATAGTTGCTAAAACCAAACCTATGGAACAGTGGGGTGTTGAGAGGGAAATTAGAAAGATGGTTAAGGAAGCCTTTGAAAGGGAAAATATAGTAAAAGCATATCCTAGAAGAATAGTAGTTGGAGGAGAGAAACATGATACTTAAATATGAAGTAGGAGATACTGTAACTCTTAAGAAAGGGCATCCTTGTGGTGAGAACAAATGGGAAATCCTAAGAACAGGTGTGGATATCAAATTAAGATGTCTTGGCTGCGATAGGCAAATCTGGATACCAAGAATAGATTTTGAAAAGCGTGTAAGAAGAATTTTAGTAGATGAAAAGTGGATTAGTATAATCCATCATAAACAGGAACCAAAGGAGTAAGAATTTAGTAAATCCTTTGACATAATTTAAAATATAGTATAAAATAATTATTAGCACTCATTAGTTTTGAGTGCTAATACTATTTAGTAAGGAGTAGATATTATGGAGAAAAAGGAATTTAAAGCTGAATCTAAAAGACTTCTTGATTTGATGGTTAATTCTATCTACACAAATAAGGAAATATTTTTAAGAGAGCTTATTTCAAATGCCAGCGATGCCATAGATAAAATTTATTATAAAGCCCTTACTGATGACAATATAGTTTTCAATAAGAATGATTATTTTATTAAGGTATCAGCTGATAAACAAAAGAGAGAATTAACTATTTCAGATACTGGAATTGGTATGACTAAGGAGGATCTGGAAGATAATCTGGGTATTATCGCTAACAGTGGCTCCTATGCTTTTAAAAAAGATAATGAGCTAAAAGATGGATTCGATATTATAGGACAGTTTGGAGTAGGTTTCTATTCAGCATTTATGGTCGCTGATAAGGTAACTGTAATAAGTAAGGCTTTGGGAAGTAGTGAAGCTTATAAATGGGAATCAGAAGGTGTTGATGGATTTACTATTGAACCTGCAGAAAAAGAAACTGTTGGAACTGATATTATACTTAAAATAAAAGCCTCTACAGAGGATGAAAATTATGATGAATATCTAGAAACCTATAGATTAAGAGGATTAGTGAAGAGATATTCAGATTTTATAAGATATCCAATCAAAATGGATATTGAATCCCATAAGCTTAAGGAAGGTACTCAGGATGAATATGAGGATGTTGTAGAAGAAAAGACCTTGAACAGTATGATTCCTCTATGGAGAAAAAATAAAAATGAACTAAAAGATGAGGACTATGAAAACTTCTACCAAGAAAAGCATTTTGGATTTGATAAGCCACTTAAACATATCCATTTAAGTGTTGATGGAGCCGTTAAATATGATGCAATTCTATATATTCCTAGTGATATGCCTTATGATTTTTACACTAAGGAATATGAAAAGGGACTTGAGCTTTATTCAAGTGGAGTGCTTATAATGGATAAATGTGCAGACCTTCTTCCTGATTATTTTGGATTTGTTAAAGGAGTTGTAGACTCTGAGGACCTTTCTTTAAATATCTCCAGAGAGATGCTTCAGCATGATAGACAGCTTAAGTTGATTGCAAAGAAGATAAAGGAAAAGATAAAGGATGAACTTTTGCTTTTACTTAAGGATGATAGAGAAAAATATGAAGACTTCTTTAAAAACTTTGGAAAGCAACTCAAATATGGAATTTACTCTGAATTTGGAATGAATAAGGACATACTTCAAGACCTATTGTTGTTCTATTCATCTAAGGAAAAGAAGCTTATTACACTAGATGAGTATATAAAAAATATGCCAGAGGATCAAAAGGAAATATATTATGCTTCTGGTGAGTCCTTAGAAAGAATAGATAAATTACCTCAAGTTGAGTTTATTAAGGATAAGGGATTTGAAATACTTTATTTTATCGATGAAGTAGATGAGTTTTCAATCAAGGTCCTTAGGGAATATAAGGAAAAGGAATTTAAATCCGTATCTCAATCCAATTTAGAATTAGATAAGGAAAAATCCGATGAGCAGCTTGAGGAAAATAAGGATCTTCTTCAGTCCATGAGGGATATTCTAAAAGACAAGGTAAAAGATGTAAAGATATCTAGTAGACTTAAGAGTCATCCTGTATATCTGGCTAGTGAAGGAGAAGTTTCCATTGAGATGGAAAAGATCCTAAGTCAGATGCCAAACGGAGATAATATTAAGGCAGATAAGGTTTTAGAAATAAACCCAAACCACAAGGTCTTTAGTAGTATTAAAGATGCTTATGAAAATGACAAGGAAAAGTTAGAACTTTATACAAATCTTTTATTTAACCAAGCACTCTTAATAGAAGGCTTGCCTATAGATGATCCTGTAGAATTTACCAATAATATTTGGAAGCTACTAGGTTAGAAAAATATTTTTAATTAAAATGCTCTTTTTAGTATCAATCGTTAGTTGATAGGCTAAGAAGAGCATTATTTCTACTCTAAAGTATGAATCAATAAGGTTTATTGGAAATAATAAAATAGAATATATAAAAATATATATATAGAAGAGTAACAATGATATGAACGATAACTTTTTTACTTACATTAATATTATTTGGTATGATAAAATAGTATTAATGAATGGTAGAAAGGTGAGTAAATGATGTTTAATGTTGGGGATTTGATTATATATGGAAATTATGGAGTCTTTAGGGTTGATGCACTAGGTGTTCCAGATATATCTTATATAAATAAGGATAAAAGATATTATACACTTAACGCAATTCATTATAAAAATACTATATATACTCCTGTTGACACTGATGTTTTTATGCGTCATGTACTATCTTATGAGGAAGCGCAGGAATTGATTAGACAGATTCCAAATATAGAAGCAGATATATTGGAAAATAATAATGTTAGATTATTATCAGAGCATTATGAAAACTCATTACAGACCCATGAATGTTCCGATTTAGTACAACTGATAAAAACTGTTTATGAAAAGAGGATACTAGTGAAGGAACAAGGTAAAACCCTTGGGCAAACAGATGAAAAATTTATGAGAATTGCAGAAGAGCTACTTTATAGTGAGCTTAGTATAGCTCTTGGAATCCAAAAGGATGAAGTAGTAGATTATATTGAGGAAGCCATAAAGAAATTTTGAAGAAAAAAAGAATAACTGCCAGAATCTTAACTGACCTGGCAGTAATCTTTTTTTGAATTAAGAAACTACTTTTTAGGCTCTTGGGATACAGATAATTTGACCAACTTGTAAGTTGTTTGGATTTACAGTTGGGTTAGCTCTTTGAATAGCTGATACAGTGGTGTTATACCTTTGTGCAAGGTTATAGAATGTGTCTCCGGCTAAAATCTTATAAGGAAATGTGCCTACAGGACAAGTTGAAGGTGTGGTTTCAGGTATACAAATTACTTGACCTACTTGTAAGTTGTTAGGATTTACAGTTGGATTTGCTCTTTGAATTGCATCTACTGTGGTGTTGTATCTTTGAGCTAGAGTATAGAATGTATCCCCTGCTTTGATAGTATAACTGAAGGTCCCTATTGGACAGGTAGTTGGTGGTGGAGTAGGAGTACAATTAACCCCCAGTGCAGTCCAAGTAGCTATTCCTACTATTCCGTCTTGCACAAGCCCCTTACTTCTTTGGAAAGCCTTAACTGCAGCTTCAGTCAATGGTCCAAAGTCGCCATCTATTGGACCTGGATCAAAGCCTTGATTTCTTAATAGGGTTTGAAGTTCGATTACTGCAGGTCCCTTACTCCCTCTTCTAAGAAGTGGGCAAGCTTGAGTAGGTGTTGTAGTTGTAGGAACACAGATAACCTGACCTATAAACAATCTATCGGGATCAATTCCAGGATTAGCAGCTATTAGTGCATCTAGAGAAATACCAAATGTCCTAGCAATTAGGAAAAATGAATCTCCTGCCTTAACGGTATAAGGCATTCCATTTGGACAATTTATAGACATAATTTAACCTCCTCTTTAATGTTTTCTGTATATTATATTCATTTAAAATATTAAATGTTACACAAAAGAACCATTAAGCATTGCTTAATGGTTCTTTTGTCTACTAGCAACGTCTTCCGCCGAACATATCACCATTACAGAAGATTATTACCAACAATAGGAAAAAGAATAGTAATGAGTTGTCTACACAATCATCATTGTTTCTTCCACCAATTAAATTACCCATATCAAATCCTCCTTTGAAATTATCGAGAAAGTCTCTCATAATAGATTATGCAAATATCCATATATTGTTAATGTAGAGTACTACATTTACTAGGTTAAGGAGATACAATTGAAATAAAGTCATTGATTTATTGGGATAGTGATTTGTCTTTGGGTATAATAAATGAAAAAACCAGAGGTGAGTTAATTGAAGAATTTTAAGTTTTATAGTCCAACGAAAATAATATTTGGAGAAGGGTCCGTAAATCAATTAGGTAGACAGATAGCTGGTAAATACAAGAATATACTTCTTCATTATGGTGGAGGAAGCATAAAAAAATCAGGTCTATATACAGAGGTAGTAAACATCCTTAAAGATTATGATTGTGAAGTCTATGAATTATCCGGCGTAGAGCCAAACCCAAAACTAAAACTTGTAAGAGAAGGGGTAAGGCTTGCCAAGGAAAACAATATAGATTTAATCTTGGCTGTAGGTGGAGGTAGTGTAATTGACTCAGCTAAGGCAATTGGAATTGGGGCTATGTATGAAGGAGATGTATGGGACTTTTTTACAGGAGATGCCAAAGTTAGAAGTACTATTCCGTTAGGAGTCATTCTTACATTTCCTGCAACAGGAAGTGAAGCAAGTATGGGAAGCGTTATAACCAATGAAGAAGGTAAAAGAAAACTGGCAGTAAATCATGATATTATGCGTCCACAGTTTTCTATAATGGATCCAGAATATACATTAACCCTTTCATCTAATCAGACCTTTGCAGGTATTATGGATATACTAAGCCATATATTTGAAAGATACTTTAGCAATACGAAAAATGTAGATTTAACTGATGGGTTATGTGAAGCTACAATGAGAACCGTTATTAAAAATGCCTATATATTAAAGACGGATCCTAAAAACCTGCCAGCAAGGTCAGAAATAATGCTTGCTGGAACCATTGCTCATAACGGAATACTTGGAATTGGTAGAGAAGATGATTGGGCAAGTCACAGTATGGGACATGAAATTAGTGCTCTCTATGGAACAACCCATGGAAGAACTTTGAGTATTATTTTTCCTGCTTGGATGAAGTATGTCTACAAGAAAAATCTAGAGCGCTTTGCCCAGTTTGCAATCAACGTATTTGGAGTATCCATTGTGAATAAAAGCTTGGAGGAAATAGCACTGGAAGGAATAAACAACCTTATTACCTTTATAAAGGATATAGGACTACCTATTTCTTTCGAGGATGAGGGACTTCCTGTTGATAAATTAGAGTTTATGGCTGAAAAAGCTACAAGTAAAGGTCATATTGGAGCATTAAAGGTATTAAATAAGGAAGATGTACTCAATATTTATAATTTAGCAAAATAACCAAAGAGACGATTCCTTTTGGTTGTAGGAAGATGACCATTCTTATTTAATTTACATGGATTTAACAATTTTGATTGTATAGATTTAACATAATGACTCTATACTAAGAATGTAAATTAAATTTGAAAGGAAGATTGACTAAATGAAGAAAGTTATAAGTTTATTATTAGTAGCAATTATGATTTCAGTATTTGCAGTTGGATGCTCAAAGCCAGCTCAAGAATCAGCGCCAGCGCCAGCACCAGCAGAAACACCAGCTGAAGAGCAAACAAGCGATTTTGATACAAGTGAAACCATCAACGTAGTTAGTAGAGAAGATGGTTCAGGTACTAGAGGAGCATTTGTAGAAATCGTAGGAATACTTGAGAAAGATGCTAATGGTAATGAAGTAGATAGAACATATGAAGAGGCAGTAATCCAAAATGGTACAGATGGAGTATTAACTACTGTTGCAGGTGATGAATACGCTATAGGATATATCTCCCTTGGTTCTCTAAATGATACTGTAAATGCAGTTAAGGTAGAAGGTGTTGAAGCTACAGCTGAAAATGTAAAAAATGGCTCATATAAAATAGCTAGACCATTTAACGTAGCTTATAAAGGTGAATTAAGTCCTTTAGCTAAAGACTTCTTAGACTTTATACTAAGTGCTGACGGACAGGCTATAGTTGTAGAAAAAGGATATGTTCAAGCATCTGAAGCTCCTGCATATGCTAAAAATGAACAAAGTGGAAACATAGTAGTAGCAGGCTCTACATCTGTAACTCCTGTAATGGAAAAATTAGCTGAAGCTTATATGGCTTTGTATCCAGGAGTTTCCATTGAAATTCAATCAACAGGTTCTTCAGCAGGTATGACATCTGCTATGGAAGGAACAGCTGAATTAGGAATGGCTTCAAGAGAGCTTAAGGATTCTGAAAAAGCAGAATTAACATCATCAGTTATTGCAATGGATGGTATTGCAGTTATTGCTAATAAAGCAAATCCTATTACTGATTTAACAATGGATCAAATATTATCAATCTATATTGGTGAAACAACTGAATGGAGTTCAGTTGAATAGTAAAGATTATTAGATAAATTTCATGTCCCCTAGACAGCAAGTATAGCCTAGCGAAAGCTAGGTTATACTTGTTTTAAGTCTAATTATTCTTGACTCAAACATTTTACATAGATTTAACATTTGGGAATTATAGATTTTACACAGAATTGATACAGTATATTTGACAAATTTCGCGAAGAAGAGGGGAGAAAATGAAAGCTAAATCTTACGAAGGTTTTATGAAAGGTGTATTCATGCTATCAGCTATGGTTGCTATCCTTGCTATCATACTAATATGTGTATTTATTTTTGCAGGAGGAGTACCTTTTATATCTGAATACGGTTTGAAGGAATTTCTGCTAGGAGATCAATGGAAACCATCAAATAACCCACCATCATATGGTATATTACCTATGATTATGGGCTCACTATATGTAACTATAGGAGCTATATTATTAGGAGTGCCTATAGGGATATTAACAGCAACATACCTATCAAAATTTTGCAATAGAAAGCTTTATAAAATACTAAAGCCTTGTGTAAATCTTATGTCTGGTATTCCATCAATTGTTTATGGTTTCTTTGCTTTAACACTTATTGTTCCAATTATGAAGAGTTTATTTGGTGGAACTGGAATGAGTATTGCTACTGCATCAATACTTTTGGGAATTATGATACTTCCAACTATTATTGGTATGTCAGAAGCTTCCTTAAACGCTGTACCTGAGTCTTATTATGAAGGAAGCATTGCACTTGGGGCTACACATGAGAGATCAGTTATGTCGGTAATGCTACCAGCTGCAAAATCAGGTATATTATCATCGGTTATTCTTGGAATAGGACGTGCAATTGGGGAGACCATGGCAGTAATTTTAGTAGCAGGAAATCAGCCTAGAATGCCTAAAGGTATTTTTAAGGGTGTTAGAACAATGACTACCAATATAGTTTTAGAGATGGCTTATGCTGCAGATGCTCATAGAGAAGCTCTTATCGCAACGGCAGTAGTACTATTTGTATTTATATTGATAATAAATGGGTTGTTTATGATAGTTAAAAGGAGGAGACCTAATTGAGTAAGGTAACAAGATTTATAATCAATCTTTCTGCATTTTTTACATTTGGAATTCTTTTATTCATAATAGGTTATATTCTTGTAAGAGGGGTACCATTTCTTAAACCATCATTATTTGAGTTCAACTATAGCTCTGAAAATGTATCCATGCTTCCATCTATCATTACGACGGTCCTTTTGATTTTACTAACTTTAATGGTTGCTACACCCATAGGAGTATTCACCGGATTTTATTTGGTTGAATACGCAAAGAAGGGGAATAAATTAGTTGAAATAGTTAGAATAGCTACTGAGACTCTTTCAGGAATCCCATCAATAGTTTATGGACTATTTGGTATGCTATTCTTTGTAATTAGATTGGGATTTCAGTATTCACTTTTGGCAGGTGCCTTAACAGCAGCTATTATGGTATTGCCTCTTATAATTAGGTCTACAGAGGAAGCATTGATGTCTGTAGATGACAGCTTAAGAGAAGCAAGCTTTGGCTTGGGAGCAGGAAAGCTTAGAACGATTTTTTTAATAGTGCTTCCTGTAGCTATGCCCGGTATATTATCTGGAGTGATATTGGCTATTGGTCGTGTAGTAGGTGAAACAGCCGCTTTAATGTTTACATTAGGAACAGCTACAAAGATTCCAAATACCTTAGTACACTCAGGAGCATCGGGTCGTACTCTTGCACTTCATATGTATATGCTTTCATCAGAAGGTATGCATGTCAATGAATCTTATGCAACAGGAGTTATTTTATTGCTTATTGTTTTATTGATAAATGGTTTGTCCACATATTTAAGCAACAAGCTTACAAAGGGGAGATAAATTTGAGTAAAATAAGTGTTAAAAATATAAATCTGTATTATGGTAATTTCCATGCTCTTAAGAATATAAATATGGAAATTAGGAGCAATGAAATCACAGCATTTATAGGTCCATCTGGATGTGGTAAGTCAACTCTACTAAAGAGTTTAAATCGTATGAATGATTTAGTAGAGGGATGTAGAATTACTGGTGATATACTACTTGATGGGGAAGATATTTATAAAAATAGCTTTGATGTAAATATATTAAGAAAAAGGGTAGGAATGGTATTTCAAAAACCAAATCCATTTCCAATGAGTATATATGATAATATTGCCTATGGACCTAGGACACATGGAATTAAGAATAAATCTCAACTAGATGAAATAGTAGAAACAAGTCTTAAGAATGCAGCTATTTGGGATGAAGTAAAGAATGACTTGAAAAAGAATGCCCTTAGAGTATCCGGAGGTCAGCAACAAAGAATCTGTATCGCTCGTGCTTTAGCAATAAATCCTGAGGTGCTTTTGATGGATGAGCCTACAAGTGCTCTTGACCCTATTTCTACTGCTAAGATAGAAGACCTTGTACAAGAATTGAAAAATGATTATACTATAGTTATGGTAACTCATAATATGCAGCAAGCAACTAGGGTTTCTGACAAGACTGCATTTTTTCTAACTGGTGAAGTTATCGAATTTGGGGAAACCGATAAGATATTCTCTGTACCTAAGGATAAGCGTACAGAAGATTATATTACTGGAAGATTTGGCTAAAATTAAATGGGAGTGATATTATGAGAAATAAATTTGAAAAGGAACTAGAATTGTTAAATTCGGATCTAATTGAAATGGGCAATCTTATAGAAAGTCAAATTGAGGCAGCAACTACTGCCCTAATAGAACAAAATGTTGATTTAGCCAATAGAGTTGTACAAGGAGATGCGGAAGTAAATAATAAAGAAAAGGATATTGAGGCAAGATGCTTGAAGCTTTTATTACAGCAGCAGCCTGTAGCCAGTGATTTAAGGCTTATTTCCTCAGCCCTTAAGATGATTACTGATATGGAGAGAATTGGAGATCAAGCTCAAGATATTTCAGAAATAACCATATTCTTAGCTAATGATAAATACTTTAAGGAACTAGTTCATATTCCTCAAATGGCACACGAAGTTAAAAAAATGGTAAAGAACAGCATAGATGCGTTTGTTGGTAGAGATATCAATTTAGTTCTTGAGGTAATAAAAAATGATGATATTGTAGATGAATTATTCCATGTAGTAAGAGGAGAGCTAGTAGATAAAATAAGAGAGAATATTGAACACTCTGAGCAGGCTTTAGACTTACTTATGATAGCAAAATACTTTGAAAGAATAGGTGATCATTCACAGAATATTGCTGAATGGGTTTATTTTGCAATAACGGGAGAACATTATAAATTTGATTAAGAAAGAGGCAAATAAATTGCCTCTTTATATCTAAATAGGAGAGATAGAATGGCTGTAATCTATTGTATTGAGGATGATGAAAGCATAAGGGAACTGATTTTATATGCCTTGAAGAACAATGGCTTTGAGGCAAAGGGATTTGAAAGTGGAGAGGTTTTATTAAACAATACGGAACCAGATCTTATAATCCTTGATATTATGCTTCCTGGGGATGACGGATATACCATATTGAAAACTTTAAGGACCAATGAAAAAACAAGAGATATACCTGTTATTATGCTTACTTCAAAGACTAGTGAATACGATAAGGTCAAGGGTCTTGATATGGGTGCAGATGATTATATCGAAAAACCCTTCGGCGTTATGGAGTTAATATCAAGGATAAAAGCTGTCCTAAGAAGAAGCAGAAGTGTGGAGGAGGAGTCCTTTGAAGTCCTTTGCCTTGAAGATTTGTGTATTGATAATAGGAAACATGAAGTTACGGTCAATGGTACTGAGGTTACCCTAACTTACAAAGAGTATGAACTGCTATACTTTCTTATGAAAAATAAGGGTCTTGTTGTTTCAAGGGACAAACTTATAAATGAGGTTTGGGGATATGATTTTGAAGGTGAATCAAGAACCGTAGATGTTCATGTAAGGACTTTAAGACTAAAGCTTGGAGAAGCAGGTAGATTAATTCAGACCATAAGAAGTGTCGGCTATAAAATAGGGTGATTTCATGGAAAAGAGGATATATAATTACCTAGTTTTATTTACTACAATCACTGTAATAGTCATATCATCAATACTAACATTTTTATTCTACGAAATATTCCTTAATAATAAACAATTGAGTTTTTTATTTCTTATGTTCCAGATTATACCTAAAATTTTATTAGTATTGATATTTATGTGGGGATTTATTTATTTATTTTCAAATAAGTTAACATCATACCTGATAAAACCCTTACATCACGCTACTCATAAAATTGAAAGTATTTTGTCCGGAAAAGAGGTAGAGAATGTTTCTACCTATGATGAATTGGACTATTTTATTAGAACAATACAAAATCAAAAGAATGAAATAGAAAGGTATATTAAATTCCTTAAAGAATCTGAAGAATATAGGAGGGAGTTTACTGCAAATGTAACTCATGAGCTAAAAACACCGCTTACATCAATCAATGGATATGCTGAAATGATTGCTTCAGGTATGACTAATGAAGAGGATACTAAGAGATTTGCGCAAACAATTCATAATGAAGGACTAAGGTTACTAGATTTAATCGAATCTATACTTAATTTATCAAAGATTGAAAGTCAGGTTAAAAACCAGGCACTAACACAAGAGCCTGTAGATATATATGAAATAGGATTAAATACCATATCTAGGCTTTACAACATTGCTAATGAGAGAGGTATTGTTTTAAGTATTTCCGGCGAGAAGACCATATTAAATGCAAATAAGCAGATGATTGAAGATTTACTTTCAAATCTTATAGACAATGCTATTAAGTATAATAAAGAATCTGGTCGTGTAGATGTAAAAATATATATTGAAGAAGGAAATGCACTAATAAATGTAAAGGATACTGGTATGGGAATATCTAAGGAGGATCAAGCTAGAATATTTGAACGATTCTACAGAGTAGATAAGTCTAGATCAAAAAGGATTAGCGGTACTGGTATAGGGCTATCTATAGTAAAGCACATTGTAGAATATCATAAGGGAAATATTTCAATAGAAAGTGAAATAAATGAAGGAACTGAGATCAAAATAATGATTCCCATTAAATAAAATAAGACTTTAAATTAAGTTCACCCCAAAAGTTTGACAATAAATTTTAACTTTTGGAGGTGTATTTTTTTATAATAAGAAAGTTCTACTTCTCTATTATATAAAATAGGGGTTGTAGGGGATTATCGCCTGCCGGTTTCAGGAAGGTGCAAAGACTTGCGGAGCAATCGTCGAAGGAAACCTAGGGAATACTCGCAAAAGTAACGAAGTTACTTTTTTATCTTAAAGTTGTAATCTTAACAAGAATTTAACTAATCTCTTACCATAAATTTATTTATAGTTGATTTGAATTTGATATTTTAAGATTATAGTATATATATAATTTAAATTAATGGAGGGATACTATGTCAAAGAAAGTAATATCGTCATTACTTGTACTGGTAATGATTGTATCAATTTTAACTGGATTAACTACAGTTTCAAAGACTAACCTAAATGTGAATCCTGCAGAGGCAGCATCAGTTAGTGCGAAAAGCCCTAAGTACATATTTATGTTTATAGGCGATGGAATGTCAGCAGTTCAAGTAAACTCCGCACAAATATATGGTGGAACTAATGAACATAATAAAATAACATTAGACGAGCTTAACTTTCAAGATTTCGAAGCTGTAGGATATCAAACAACTCACGATGCAACGTCATTTGCACCGGATTCAGCATCTACTGCAACTTCAATGTCATCTGGATTTAAGACCTGGAGTGGTACTATTGGTTTAAAGCCAGTAGGAACTAAATCAGGTAATAAAGAAGAAAATGTAGATACAAAAGCAGTTCCAAAGACAATAGCAGAAAGACTTAAGAAAGAAAAGGGCATGAAAATTGGTGTTGTATCAACAGTAACTATAAATCATGCGACTCCGGCAGCATATTATGCTCATGTTCCATCAAGAAACGATTACTATGATATAGCAATGCAAATGGCAGATTCAGGCTTTGATTACTTTGGTGGTGGTGCTATAAACCAGCCAACAGGAAAGAATAAAGATCAAAAGGATGCATACGAAGTATTAAAGGAAAAAGGATATAAAGTACTAAATACAAAGGAAGATATATTAGCCCTTAATAATAAATCTGGTAAGGTATATGCAGTAACTCCTGTTACCCAAGATAGTGGTGCTATGCCTTATGCTCTTGACAACAAAGAAGGAGATTTAGCTCTTGCTGATTTTGTTAAGAAGGGTATAGATGTGCTAAATAATAAAAAGGGATTCTTTATGGTGGTTGAATCTGGTAAAGTTGACTGGGCAGGTCATGCTAATGATGCAAAAGCTAATATTGAAGATGTTTTAGCACTTGAAGATGCAGTACAAGTAGCTCTTGACTTCCAAAAGAAATATCCAAAAGATACTCTAATTATAGTTACAGGAGATCACGAAACAGGTGGTATGACTATTGGACAAGCAACTACCGGCTATGATGTAGCATTAGAAATATTAGAAAACCAAAAGATGTCATATGTTGCATTCAATGATCTTCTTGATGAAGAAATAGAGAAAAACTCCGATATGACATTTGCAGAAGCTATGAAGATTATCACTGAAAATTTTGGTCTTAAGAATGAATATGTTGATGGACAAGGAGATAATCCATATATGAGTCTTGAACTTTCTAACAGTGAAGTTCTAAGATTGGAAAAAGCATTTACTGAGACCATGAAATCAGAACCTACTAAAAATGAAGAAACAGCGTTATTATATGGTGGCTACAATCCGATTACAATTACATTAACCCACATACTAAATAACAAGGCTGGTATAGGTTGGACTTCTTTCTCCCATACAGGAGTACCAGTTCCAGTATATGCTAATGGTGCATATGCAGAGCTATTCAACGGAGCATATGATAATACAGAAATTTACCAAAAGTTGGTTGCTGCAACAAAACTTAAGTAATCAAAGTATATCAGGATAAAGGGCTGGATAATTTCCAGCCTTTTT
>CAZAJU010000045.1:0-1671 GCA_964485455.1 uncultured Tissierella sp. | reverse complement strand
TTAATAGAGACCGGAAAGCATAAAGGTGAAGTAGTAAGTGCTAATAATATGTTAACAGGAAGTCTTGCAGCTGATAAGATATTTAATGTAGGAGAGAAGGCATGGGTTCTAATTGGATTCGATGAAAATGGGAGTATTAATTTTGCAAATATAATAGACCACTATCGTATAGATAAAGAAATCGTACTTATTGGTTTTTTTGCTTTAATCATAATTATTTTCTCTGGATTTACCGGTATTAGAACCTTATTATCATTTGCCTTTGCCCTATTAAGTATATGGAAGATATTGATTCCTGCAATGTTAAAGGGTTATAACCCATTATTTATTGCCCTAGTTGTGGGTAATGTGCTTACAATTATTACAATTCTATTAGTAGCAGGCTTTTCTAAGAAAGCATATGCTGCAATAATAAGTGCAAGCTCCTGCTCCTTAATCACTTGTATTTTGGCTATAGTATTTGGAAATTATTTTAATATTCATGGAGCCATAATGGAGTGGTCAGAATCCTTATTATATGCAGGGTATATTAACCTTGATTTAACATCTATTTTTCAATCTGGAATTTATCTTGCTAGCACCGGTGCAATATTGGATCTAGCAGTGGATATATCATCAGCCCTTGAGGAGATCAAACTAAGCAATCCGGAAGTAACTAGAAAGAGACTGATGTTATCAGGTCTTAACATAGGAAAGACCGTAGTAGGTAGCCAGACTACAACCCTTCTATTTGCTTATATGGGAAGCTATATCTCCATATTGATGGTATATATGGCGCAGGGTACACCATTGTTAAATATATTAAATACCAAGGCTATAGCAGCTGAAATACTTCATACATTCGTAGGGTGTATAGGGCTAGTTCTAGTTTCTCCCCTGACATCTATGATATGTGGGTTTTTATATGAGAAAGATGTTGCTGATATTAAGAGAGAATCTATATTAATATCGGAGTAGTAGACTTATATTTATTTAACTAACAAATAATAAAGACTTAACTAAAAATTTATAATTACCTGATAAAATGAAGTTACAAATATAGAAGAGGTGATTGGATGAAATTGAATCTTTGCATTGATATTGATGGTACTATAACTGAGCCTTACTACTGGCTAAATTTTGCTAACCAATATTTCGGCACTAAAGTAAGTCCATCCCAAGTAACAGAGTATGAAATCCATAAAGTATTAAATATAAAAAGCGATGAATATTTACATTTCTATGAAAAGTTTGGAGAGAAGATTCATTTGGAAGCAAAGCCAAGAGAAGACGCTGGTGTTGTATTGAGAAGACTTGATCAGTTACACAATATACATTATGTAACAGCAAGGGAATCTAGAATGACAGAAGTGACAGAGAAATGGATTAAGATCCATGATCTACCTAATGGAGGACTACATGTTCTTGGGTCTCACTACAAAGTCCATAAAGCAGAGGAATTGGAATGTGATGTTTTCATTGAAGATAGATATGAAAATGCAATACAATTAGCTCTAGGAGGGTTTAAAGTACTTCTAATCGACTGTGAGTATAATAGAAAACCATTACTTCCAGGGATTACAAGAGTTTACAGCTGGATAGATATACTTGAGGAAATAAATTCACTAGAAAATGAAATATCCAAAAAAATTGCATAAATATAATATGGACTGTTTTTCACAAGAAGAACAG
>CAZAJU010000044.1:13938-16172 GCA_964485455.1 uncultured Tissierella sp. | reverse complement strand
GGCCTCCTAGCAGGTGCCCAAACCCTAGCAAATGCATTTAATATTACAGAAGAGATAGAATATTGTGCAGAACTTTACTACAGAACAAAGGCTATAGGAAATCCTGTAATACTATCAGATGATGAAATGACATTGATGGCAGAAAAGTTTAAATCATATGGACAAAGGTAAGAAACAAATTAAAATAGCTTGAAATTACATTATAATTGTAATTTCAAGCTATTTTTTGTTGCAGTAGATTAGAAATCTTTTTCTTATCTTTTTAATTGTGCATTGTGAATTGTATTAATAATTGTTAACTTTGTTTAATATACTTTCATATATGACTTGTTCAAAGTTTTGATTAAGGAGGATATTATGAGGAAGATATTAGCTTTAGCATTAGCCTTTATAATGATTATGACGGGATGTTCTCCCAAGGAACCAGTAGTTGAGAATGTTGAGATAGAAGAAGATGCAGAAATTATTGAACCCTTAGAGGACATTAATGTAGCCGAGGTACAGGAATACAACTATGTTTATTCCGGGGAGCTTACAACTATTAACTATCTAACAACTGCCAGTACAAACGAATTTGCTGTGGCAGCCAATTTAGTAGATACTTTGGTGGACTACGACAAATATGGGGTGGTAAAACCAGGACTTGCAAGAGAATGGTCAGTTTCAGAAGATAGTAGGGTTTGGACCTTTAGACTACGTGAAGGTGTAAAATGGGTTACTCATGAAGGGGAGGAATATGCAGAGCTTGTTGCACAGGACTTTGTAGATTCCATAGAGTATATACTTGATCCTGCAAATGAATCCCAAACTGCAAACATCGTCTATAGCGTTATAAAGAATGGGGAGAAATACTATAAAGGTGAAATTACTGATTTTTCTCAGGTAGGAGTAAAGGCCTTGGATAAGTACACAATTGAATATACCTTAGAGAAGCCTGTTCCTTATTTCCTATCAATGGTTACTTATGTATGCTTCTTGCCTGTTAATGGGCAGTTTTTAGAGGAAGTTGGGGAACTTTTTGGTACGGACAATTATAATCTATTGTACAATGGAGCATATATATTAGATACCTTTGAGCCTCAGACTAGGAGAATCCTTGTAGCGAATGATAGTTATTGGGATAAGGAAAATATCCATATTAAGAAGATAAATGCAACATATAATAAGGAAGGTGGAACTCTAGCACCTGAGCTATTTGCCAGAGGTGATATAGATTTTGCAGAAATTCCATCTACGGTATTGGATGATTGGATGAAGGACCCTCTAAAGAGTAAGTTGGTTAGACCTAATAGGACCAACTATTACACCTATTTCTACTGTTTTAACTTCAACCCACAATTTTCAGAGGAATTTGAGCCAGATAATTGGAAAAATGCTGTTAATAATTTAAATTTTAGAAAGGCCATGTTTCATGCATTAGATAGAAAAGCGGCCATGTTAACCCAGGAGCCCTATGATCCTCATAAGAGGATATTAAATACCATTACTCCTAAGAACTTTGTTGATCTTGAAGGTGTAGATTATACACTCCTAAATGGTTTGGAAGAAATTACTAATAGGGATAGCTTTAATAAGGGCTTAGCCTTAGAGTTTAAGAAAAAGGCTATGGCTGAATTAAAAGACAAGGCAAGCTTCCCGATAAAGGTTCTTATGCCATATAATACAGGTTCAACTGAATGGGCAAACCGGGCTCAGGTTATAGAACAACAAATGGAAAATCTACTTGGAAAGGACTTTATAGACATAGTAATAGATGCAAGGCCTCCTACAGGTTTCCTTTCAGAAACTAGACGTAATGGGAACTATGGATTTTTAGAATGCAATTGGGGACCGGACTATGCAGACCCTGAAACCTATACTGGACCATTTTCACCGGAGGGAACATATAATTTTCCACATCTTGCAGAGGGATATAAAGAAGATAATGGGAAGAATGCCTACGAAAATAAGGTTAATGCTGCTAAAGCAGAACTAGTAGACATAGAGAAGAGATTGAAGCTATTTGCAGAAGCAGAAAGCTTCCTAATTAACGAAGCCTTTGTCATCCCATATGCAGCAGGTGGAGGAGGGTATGTAGCATCAAGACTTAATCCCTTCGAATCCCAGTATTCACCTTTTGGGGTTTCTTCAGAAAGATATAAGGGCCAAAGGGTATTAAAGACTCCAATGAACAGTGAAGAATTCACTAGAGCCTTACAAATGTGGGAAGAAGAAAGAGCAGCAGCCTTAAAAGA
>CAZAJU010000044.1:8700-13838 GCA_964485455.1 uncultured Tissierella sp. | reverse complement strand
AAGATTCCTTATTCCCTAAAGTTTGGAGTTGCTGCTCTTACAATGTCCTTAGGGCTTGGGATTCCTCTTGGAATTTCCATGGCATTAAATAAAGATAAAATTTGGGATAGGCTAGGTACAGCCTATATAGTTTTTGTTAGTGCTGTGCCTGCAGCAGTATATTATTTATTTTTACAGCTATATGTAACGGGGATTTTTAAGCTTCCAATACTTTTTAATCCCGATAGACCGGCCAGTTGGATACTTCCTGCCATATCTATGTCTCTGGGAGGAATAGCATCTTATGCCATGTGGATGCGAAGATATATGGTTGATGAATTGAATAGAGACTATGTAAAGCTAGCAAGAGCAAAGGGGTTAAGCAATAGAAGGATAATGATAAACCATGTCCTTAGAAATGCATTTGTACCAATGATTCAATACTTACCAAGTGCTATACTTTATACCATTGCAGGTTCCATCTATATAGAGTCCCTCTATTCCATACCTGGAATGGGCGGACTTTTAGTTGATGTAATTCAAAGGCAAGATAATACTTTAGTACAATCTTTGGTACTTATTTATTCATCTATAGGAATCTTTGGACTTTTTCTTGGAGATATTTTAATGGCTATATTAGACCCTAGAATAAAACTTCAGAGGGGAGGGACTAGATAATGAGTAAAAAAATGCAGAAACTCTCTGATGGAATCAATAAGTCCATGTTCGAATTTGTACAATATGATGAAAACCAATCACAAAGAGGAGGATATTCCAACTACTCCTACTGGCGGTCTACGGTTCAGGTATTTTCAAGAAATAAAGTAGCGATTTTCTTTCTCTATTTAGTTGTAATTTTAGTGACATTTACCATAATTCAACCCTATCTTCCAAATCAAAAATCTCCTACAGATATTACCATAGATGAGAATACTGGAATGCAGCTACGTAATCATGAACCGGATAAGGAATTTTGGTTTGGAACCAATTCCATAGGCCAAGACCTTTGGGCTCGGATTTGGAGTGGTACCAGAACTTCCCTTTTAATCGGAATACTAGTGGGCATATGGGATGCCATAATAGGGATTATTATTGGAGCCTTATGGGGTTATGTGAGGTCTTTAGATAGGATAATAACGGAAATCTATAATGTCTTGGACAATATTCCTAATACTATTATTTTAGTGCTCCTAACCTATATTATGAGACCTAGTATATCCACCCTAATCTTTGCAATGTGTATGACTGGGTGGTTGCCTATGGCTAGGTTTGTAAGAAATCAAATAGTAATAATCAGAGATCGAGAGTACAATTTAGCTTCAAGATGTTTGGGAACACCTACATCCAGAATAATCACCAAGAACCTCTTGCCATATTTAGTGTCGGTAATTATGCTAAGAATGGCATTAGCCATACCTGGTGCCATAGGATCTGAAGTTTTTCTAACCTATATAGGTCTTGGACTTCCAATCAATATTCCATCCTTAGGAAATCTCATTAATGAAGGTAGAGGTGTGATGATGGTAGAATCCCTAAGATATCAGCTAATATTCCCAGCAATTACACTATCCCTAATAACTATATCCTTCTATGTAATTGGGAATGTCTTTGCCGATGCAGCGGATCCAAGGAATCACGTCTAGAAGGAGGGGACTATGGACCATAAAATTTTGAGAGTAAAGGACTTAGTTATAAAATTCAAAGTAAGGGGGAGGATTCTCACAGCCATTAGGGAAGCCTCCTTGGACATATACAAGGGGGAAAGTTTAGCAATCGTAGGTGAATCTGGCTCAGGAAAAAGCGTATTGACTAAATCCTTCATGGGATTGTTGGATGCCAATGGATGGGTAGATAAGGGAGAGATATTATATAAGGGTAACAATATAGGAAATTACAGAACAGAAGAGGAATGGAGAACCATTAGGGGGAAAGAAATTGCTATGGTGTTTCAAGAGCCTATGACCTCTTTAAATCCCTTAAAAACCATAGGAAAGCAGGTAAGAGAAGCTGTTGAGCTTCATCAAGGGCTTCATGGAGAGGCTGCAAAAAAGGCTGTCTTGAAAATCCTAATGGATGTTGGAATACAAGAGCCTGAGAAAAGATATAAGCAGTACCCCCATGAATTTTCAGGTGGCATGAGACAAAGAGTAGTTATAGCAATAGCTGTAGCCTGTAAGCCTAAGGTTCTTATATGTGATGAACCAACTACAGCCCTTGATGTGACTATTCAAGCCCAGATACTCCAACTCTTAAAGGATTTAAAAAAGAAATATAGTTTAACAACCATATATATAACCCATGATTTAGGAGTGGTTGCCAATGTGGCTGATCGAATTGCGGTAATGTATGCCGGAGATATAGTAGAGATTGGAAAGAGTGAGGAGATATTCTACAATGGACAACATCCCTATACTTGGGCCCTACTATCGTCTCTTCCTCAATTGGGAATCAAGGGAGAGCCTCTTTATTCTATTAAAGGAACACCACCTAATTTATTCTATGACGTGAAGGGGGATGCTTTTGCACCAAGAAATACAAGAGCACTTAAGATAGACTTTGAAATAAGGCCTCCATATTTTGATATAAGTCCTACCCATAAGGCCAGAACCTGGCTATTGGATAATAGGGCTCCAAAGGTTGAGCCTCCGGAATCCATAAAAATACTAAGACAGCAATGGAGGAATAATCATGAATAAGGAGAAATTATTAGAGCTAAAGAATATCAGGGTTGAATTTGGGAATAAAAAGAAAAAATTCCTTGCCGTAGATGATGTAAGCTTTCATATATACAAAGGTGAAACCTTTGGCCTCGTGGGAGAATCGGGCTCGGGCAAGACAACAATTGGGAGAGCAATAATTAGAATAAATGAAATTACCAGTGGTGAAATTTTATATAAGGGTAAGAAGATTTCAGGTCAAATAGATAAAGACCTGGATAGGGATGTAATAAAGAATATACAGATGATATTTCAAGATCCTATGGCTTCCTTAAATGAAAGAGCCAAGGTGGACTACATAATATCCGAAGGCCTATATAATCTTAAGAATTACAAGGATGAAGAGGATAGGAAATCTAAGGTTGCTAAAGCACTGCTTGATGTGGGGCTTTTACCTGAATTTGCATCTAGATTTCCTCATGAATTTTCAGGAGGTCAAAGACAGCGAATAGGAGTAGCTAGAGCCTTGGTCATGGAACCAGAATTTATTATAGCTGATGAGCCTATATCCGCCTTAGACGTATCCATTAGAGCTCAGGTATTAAATCTATTATCGGATTTGCAAAAAAGAATGGGTCTTACTTATCTTTTTATAGCTCATGACCTATCTGTAGTGAGATTTATAACAGATAGGCTGGCAGTTATATATAAGGGTAAGATAGTAGAGTTAGCAGAAACGGAAAAATTATTCAATAATCCACTTCATCCATATACTAGGGCCTTGCTTTCAGCAATACCCAATCCCGATCCAAGGAAGGAAAGGGCAAAAAATTTAAAGATATACGACCCTTCAATCCATGATTATTCAATTTACAAGCCAAAATGGGTAGAAATTGAGAAAGGGCATTTCGTTTTGGGAAATGAAAAAGAGATAGAGGAGTATATAAACCTATTTAAGTCTCATAATATTAAAGATGGGTATTAATAAAGTACTAATATATTATAGAAGAGTGAGAGACTATGACAGATAAGCTTTTATTAGAAGAGATATTGAATTTTGATAATTCGTATATTCATTTGCCAAAGAAACTTTTTTCAATACAAGACCCAATACCTGTAAAAGAACCTAAAATAGTTATTTTTAATTATTCTCTAGCAGATAGCTTAGGCATAGATTCTAAGAAATTAGAGAGCAAAGAAGGATTGGAAATCCTTGGGGGAAATAGGGTGCCTATAAATGCTAATCCTATAGCCCAAGCCTATGCAGGACATCAATTTGGGTATTTTACAATGCTAGGTGATGGAAGAGCAATATTGTTAGGAGAGCATATAGGTTCCAATGGGAATAGGTATGATATACAACTTAAGGGCTCGGGAAAGACTCCTTACTCAAGAAGAGGGGACGGTAGGGCATCCCTAGGACCAATGCTCCGTGAATATATTATTAGTGAAGCGATGTATGGGCTTGGAATTCCCACAAGCAGAAGTTTGGCAGTAGTTACAACAGGAGAAAGAGTATATCGTGAAAAAACATTGCCAGGAGCAATTCTAACTCGTATTGCTGCTAGCCATATCCGTGTAGGAACCTTTCAATATATTCAAAAATATGGGAGCATAGATGAGTTAAGGCTATTAGCAGATTATACAATTCTAAGACATTATCCAGATTATATAGCTGATGATAATAGGTACTTTTACTTTTTAAAGGAAGTGATAAAGCGTCAGGCAGATTTAATTGCCAAATGGCAGCTAGTGGGATTTATTCATGGGGTAATGAATACAGATAACATGTTGATTAGTGGAGAAACAATTGACTATGGTCCATGTGCATTTATGGATACTTATGATCCTAATACTGTATTTAGTTCCATAGATGCAAATGGGAGATATGCCTATAAGAATCAACCTCTTATAGGAGCTTGGAATTTGGCTCGATTTGCTGAAACACTAATGCCATTAATTCATGATAATCCGGAAGAAGCCCTTGGGATAGCAAATGAAGAAATATCTGACTTTAGCAAGATATACTATAAAAATTATCTCGATGGAATGAGAAAAAAACTTGGCCTCTTTGGTGAGGAATCGGAGGATGAAGCTTTAATAGTAGAACTGTTAAAGCTAATGGAGAAAAACAAGGCTGACTTTACAAATACCTTCCGAGATTTAACTATAAATAATTTAAATGGTATGGATATTTATAATACAGATGGGTTTAAGCATTGGCAAGAAAAATGGAGCCTAAGAAGGAGTAAACAAAAACAATCCAGTGAAGAATCTAGTGACTTAATGAAACATAATAACCCTGCAGTAATCCCAAGAAATCATAGGGTAGAAGAAGCATTGGATGCAGCAGTAGATGAAGGTGACTATAGTGCAATAGAGAAACTTCTTGATATCTTATCAAATCCTTTTGCATACTCTTCGGAACAAGACAAATATGCCACATTACCACCTAATAACTCTTGTCCTTACAAGACATTTTGTGGAACGTAAAAAATACTA
>CAZAJU010000044.1:1430-8600 GCA_964485455.1 uncultured Tissierella sp. | reverse complement strand
ACCACCTAATAACTCTTGTCCTTACAAGACATTTTGTGGAACGTAAAAAATACTAAGACTGCTGACTGAGTTAAATATCAGCAGTCTTCTTTATTTCTTAGAGAAGTAATACTATAGCCCTTTTAGAAACTGTAAAAAACATTTAAAAAACAATAGAAAATCATTAGAAAAAATATATTGAAACATCAAAAATACACATAAAATAATATATTGACAATATATTAATACCATAGTAATATTAAACGTATATTACAGAAAAATAAAGGAGAACGTTTGCTCAAAAAAGAGAAGTTCTTTTTTTATTGTAAGTATAGAAGTATTTTTTCGTACAGGAATTTAATGAAAAGCTAATATAGATCTACTAAAGCTTTTCTAAAAATAAATAATAAAGGAAGTGGAGTGAATAATGAGTAGGTTGGAAATAGCTTCACCCAAAAGAGCTAGGATAGTCATGGAAGGTTTGTATAAGGATTTAGAAAGAAGGATAGAATCCAGTCCACCGGGACTTTGTCCGGTAGACATGTCTAGGGCATTTTTAGAGTTATGCCATGCACAAACTTGTGGTAAATGCGTCCCTTGTAGGATTGGACTTGGACAACTTAAAAATTCTATAAAAGATGTATTAGATGGCAATGCAACTTTGGAAACCCTTGATATTATGAAGGATACTGCATTATCTATTATGGATTCCGCAGATTGTGCTATCGGCTATGAATCAGCAAATATGGTCTATAAAGGATTGGTTGGCTACCAAGATGACTATATTGAGCATATTACCAGTGGTAGATGCACCTGTACATATAATCAACCAGTACCTTGTGTCTCATTATGCCCTGCACATGTGGATGTACCTGGCTATATAGCCTTAGTAGAGAAAGGAAGATATCAAGATGCTATCCGTTTGATGCGTAAGGACAACCCGTTTCCTACCACATGTGGATTTATATGTGAGCATCCATGTGAGGCTAAATGCAGAAGAAATATGGTGGATGACTCCATAAATATTAGGGGGCTAAAGCGTGTAGCAGCAGATTTTGCGGGAGTGGTAGAACCTCCAAAAGCTGCTGAGAAGACAGGCAGGAAAGTTGCCGTACTTGGTGGTGGTCCGGGAGGATTGAGTGCAGCATATTATCTCCAACTTATGGGGCACCAAGCGGTGGTTTATGAGATGCTTCCAAAGCTAGGGGGCATGCTACAATATGGAATTCCTAATTATCGTCTTCCAAAGGATAGACTTCAAGATGATATAGAAAATATCTTGAAGACAGGAGTTGAAGTAAAGCATGGTGTGAAAATAGGTCAGGATATTACTATTCAGGAATTAAGACAAAAGTATGATGCAGTATTGATTACTATCGGGGCAAGTACAGACAAGAAGCTTGGCCTTGAAGGAGAAGATGCTGATGGAATACTTTCCGCTGTGGAGTTTCTTCGCAATGTTGGAAAGAATGAGATTTTAGATTTAAGCGGTAAAGATGTTGTGGTTATCGGTGGTGGTAATGTATCCATGGATGCAGTTCGTACTGCAAGGCGTCTAAAAGCTAATAAGGTTAGTATTGTATATCGTAGAAGGATGGCGGATATGACTGCACTTCCTAGTGAAATAGAGGGAGCAGTTGCTGAGGGAGTAGAAGTTCATACTTTAAAAGCTCCTGCATCACTTGACGTAGATGAAAATAATCATATTAAGGGAATTTATGTTACACCACAAATGGTAAGTGCCATAAAGGACGGAAAGGTTACTACTAAGCCAACGGGTGAAGAAGATATCTATATCCCATGTGATGTTCTAATAGTAGCAATCGGACAAAACATTGAAATTCGTCATTTTGAAGAGTATGGAATTCCTGTAGAACATGGCAAGATTATTACTAAGAGCAGTGGAACCTTTGAAAATCTACCGGGAATATTTGCAGGTGGCGATTGTGCTAGTGGCCCTGCATCAGTAATCAAGGCTATTGCAGCTGGTAAAGTCGTAGCTGCTAACATTGATTCTTATTTAGGCTATCACCATGAAATTACTTGTGATGTAGAAATACCGGCAGCAAGCCTTGAAGATCACTCTCCTACTGGTAGGGTAAACTTGACTGAAAGGGAAGGCTGTGAGAGAATACTTGATTTTGAGAGTGTAGAGAACTGTATGACGGAAAAGGAAGCCAAGCAGGAGGCATCTAGGTGTTTGAGATGTGATCATTTTGGTTATGGAATATTTAAGGGGGGCAGGGAAAGGATATGGTAAATATAATTATAGATGGAAATCCAATTTCCGTAAAAGAAAACACTACGATTATGGAAGCTGCTTCCATGAATGATATATCAATTCCGAAACTCTGCTACTTGAAGAGTCTCAATGAAATTGCTGCTTGTAGAGTATGTGCTGTGGAATTAGAGGGAAAAGAAAAGCTAATCACTTCATGTAATAACGTGGTGGAAGAGGGAATGGTTATACATACCAATAGCCCTAAGGCACGTAAACATAGACGTACAACGGTTGAATTGATTTTATCCCAGCATGACTGTCAGTGTGTAACCTGTTCAAGAAGTGGGAACTGTAAACTTCAAACATTAGCAAATGATTTAAATATTTTAAAGATTCCTTTCAAAATGGAGCTGGAACATGTTAAGTGGAATCAGGAATTTCCATTGCAAAGAGACCAAAGTAAGTGCATTAAATGTATGCGTTGTGTCCAGGTTTGCGATAAGGTTCAAGGTCTAAATATTTGGGATGTGGAAGGGACTGGCTCTAGGACTACTATAAATGTTTCAGGCCATAAAAATATAGAAGATTCAAACTGTGCATTATGCGGTCAGTGCATAACTCATTGTCCTGTAGGTGCCTTGAGTGAAAGGGATGATACTGAGAAGGTGTGGGATGCTATTGCAGATAATGAAATGGTTGTAGTTGCACAAGTAGCTCCGGCTGTTCGTGCTGCATGGGGAGAAGAGCTTGGTCTTGAACCAAAGGAAGCATCCATAGGAAAGATTATGGATTCCTTGAAAAGAATGGGTGTAGACTACGTATTCGACACTACTTTTACTGCGGATTTAACAATTATGGAAGAGGGTAGTGAATTTATAGAGAGGTTTACAGGTGGGGAACTTAAGGACCGTCCTATGTTTACTTCATGTTGTCCCGGATGGCTAAGATTTATTAAATCACAGTATCCTCATCTGGTAAAACAACTATCATCTGCCAAATCTCCACAGCAAATGTTTGGCTCGGTTATGAAGACCTATTTTGCAGAGAAAATAGGGGTTGCTCCTGAGAAAGTTTTCACTGTTTCAGTAATGCCTTGTGTAGCAAAAAAAGGTGAACGGGAGATGGAATTGTTCTATAATGAATATGCAGGGAACGAGATAGATGCAGTTATTACAACCAGAGAACTAGTTAAAATGATACGTTCTGCACATATTAGTCCAAGTACTCTAAGGGATATAGAAAGCGATCGACCTATGCAAGATGCTAGCGGTGCTGGAGTAATCTTTGGTGCAACGGGAGGGGTAATGGAGGCTGCACTTAGGTCGGCATATTATCTAATAAAGGGAGAGAATCCACCTGTAGAAGCTTTTAAGGCAGTAAGAAGTCAAGGCTTTAATGACAGGGAAGGACTTGCAGAAGCTAATTTCAATATTGATGATATAACTGTGAGAACAGCCGTTGTTAGTGGGCTTGGGAATACGCGTTCACTCATTCAGAAAATAGAACGTGGAGAAGTACATTATGATTTTGTTGAAGTTATGGCATGTCCTGGTGGTTGTGTTGGTGGTGGCGGTCAGCCAATCCACGATGGTGAGGAATTGGCTTTTGAACGAGGAAAAAACCTTTACTATCTTGACTCCAATGCCGACCTTAGATTCTCTCATGAAAATTCTGATGTACTACACTTATATGAGGAGTATTTTGAAAAACCATTATCACACAAGTCCCATATGTTGCTCCATACAAAACATGAATAGGAGAATAGACATTACTAAAATCATCTAGGGAGGTTTTATGAAAAAAACTATTAATTTTTTAATTATTTGTTCTATAGTATTTTTATTAATAGGATGTGCACCTAAAAACATTGATAGCTCAGTGGAGCAAGCTGAACCAATAAGGGTGGCATCTCTAAAGGGGCCTACATCTATTGGATTAGCAAAACTTATGGATAATAATAAAAATGGAGAGGCTGTTAATAAATATGACTTTACTATTGTAGCAACTGCTGATGAAATAGTTGCTGCAATAAGTAAGGGAGATCTTGATATAGCTGCAATCCCTGCTAATTTAGCATCAGTATTATATAATAAAACAGAAGGTGATATTTCTATAGCTGGAATAAACACCTTAGGGGTTTTATATATTGTAGAAAATGGAAACACACTAGATTCTATTGAAGATTTAAAAGGAAAAACAATTTATAGTACGGGGAAAGGAACTAGTCCTGAGCATGTACTTAATTACGTTTTAAAGTCAAATGGGATAGAAGTCAATAAAGATGTTATGGTGGAATATAAGACAGAATCCACTGAAGTAGCTACATTGCTTGCCAGTAATGAAAATACCATAGCCTTACTTCCACAGCCTTTTATAGCTGCAGCTCAGGTTAAAAATGAAAATATAAGAGTAGCTTTTAGTATGGATGAGGAGTGGGGTAAAATTAAGGAGGGTAGCTCCCTTGTTACTGGAGTAGTTGTAGTAAGTAATGAATTCCTGCATAATAATCCTGATTCCTTCAATAAATTTTTAGATGAGTATTCTGAATCAGTAAACTATGTAAATAGTAACCTTGAGGAGTCTGCAGTATTGGTAGGTGATTTAGATATTATTCCAGAAGCTGTAGCCCAAGAAGCTATTCCTTTATGTAATATAGTCTTTATTGAAGGTTTAGAGATGGAAGATAGGGTAAAAGATTATTTTGAAGTTTTACATGCGGCCGATCCTAAATCAATAGGGGGAGCAATGCCAGATGAAGGATTTTACTATAAGAGATAAGAACAACTTAATGGTTAGAGTATGTGCAATTCTATTCTGGCTAATCATATGGCAACTCATTAGTCATTATTTGAATAATGAGTTGCTTTTGCCTTTTCCATTTACTGTGATAAAAACTCTTTTTCACATGATGGGGCAAAAAAAATTTTATATAATCGTTATAAATTCATTTGCCAGGATAATTTTTGGATTTTTAATATCCTGTATAGGAGGTATTTGTTTATCGGTCCCTTCTTATAAAGTTAAATTATTAAGAACATTAACCAGCACATTAATCTCCTTTATGAAGTCATCACCATTGGCATCTATTATCATATTGGCACTTGTATGGATAAGTTCCACAAACCTGTCAATATTTATATCCTTTTTTATGGTATTGCCGACGGTATATACTAATACTTTAAAAGGCTTGGATAATATAGATAATAATTTATTGGAGATGGCCAAAGTCTTTAGGGTAAGTAAATTTAAAAAGATAAGATTTGTTTATATACCTGCAATAAAACCATATCTTACGGCTGCCTTTAGCGTTTCCTTAGGGTTTTGTTGGAAAGCAGGAATTGCAGCAGAATTAATAGGTCTTCCTAAAAATTCCATTGGAGAAGCCTTATATAGTGCAAAGATATATTTAAATACGCCTGAATTATTTGCATGGACATTATTTATAATACTTTTAAGTGTTGCTTTTGAAAGGTTTTTTATTTCATTAATTAATAGGATTTAATGAGGATGATTAAATGAGCATTATTCTAAAAGGAATAACTAAAGAATTTCATGGGCAACTTGTTTTGAAAGACTTCAATTGGACAATAGAAGAAAATGCCTTTCATTTTATAATGGGTCAGTCCGGTATTGGAAAGACAACATTAATTAATATCCTAATGGGTTTAGTAGAACCTGATGCCGGAGAAGTAAGTGGAATTGATGGCAAGAAAATTAGTGTTGTATTTCAAGAGAACAGACTATTAGAGGATTTCGATGCCATGACAAACCTTAGGCTTGTAGTAAATAATAAGAATAATGAGAAAGAAATGAAAACGATCCTAAGAGACCTAGGATTGGGGGACAGTCTAAATAAAAAAGTGTCCCAATTTAGCGGAGGAATGAAAAGACGACTTGCAATTGGACGTGCAATAATATCCCAGGCTGATATTGTCATTATGGATGAACCTTTTAAGGGGTTGGATAAGGAACTTTACTTAAAGACTATTCTATATCTTAAGGAAAAATTAAAGGGGAAGACCGTTATTATAGTAACTCATAATGAGGAAGAATGTAAAATCTTCCAAGGAAAAGTCATGTATATGTAGTTTGTTAAAATTAAAAGTGCCCATATTGATAAGATAATTCAATATGGGCACTTTTAATTTTATTCTATTTCTCGAACAGTAATACTATAGGCTTTACCAAACATATTTAAGCTAAACAACATATTTTTATGGAATTCAAATCGATTATTCTTTATAAATTCTTTTATTTCTAAAATTTTACCTTCCTCTTCTTTGTAGATTTTATGGGATTCATAAACATCCACCTTTTGGAAGTGTAGAGTGGTTCCTGGAGGCATTTGAGCTAGGATGCTTAAGTCTGGAGTAACTACCGTAGCTATTTTAGTATAGCCACCTGTTGTTCCTCTGTCAGACATCATAACTATTGGCAAGCCACCTCCCGGTACTTGAACTGATCCAAATACTATTCCGTCAGAAATTATATCAGCGGTATTTTTATGTTCAATTTTTGGGCCGTCAAGTCTATAACCCATCCTATCAGCCTCAGAGCTTATGGTATAGGTGGAATTAAGAAATGTCTTAATTCCATCCTCTGTAAAATAGTCATCTTGAGGACCTAATACGACTCTTAAAGAGTATTCCTTTGGATAAGTTGGAATTAACCTATTAGGTATATAGCTTCCTGTAGGGGAGAGCTTTTTTTCACCTAAAGGCAACTCATCTCCATTGGAGATTTTACGTCCTTCTAGTCCGCCTAATTTTCCCCTTATATAGGTTGATTTACTACCCATAACCTCCGGAACCTTTATACCACGGCTAAAGGCTATATAACCTCTTAAGCCGCTTGCGGCACTGGAGAAACTAAGTTTATCACCTTTTTCAACAGGGATAGAGGTCCACATACTGATAGGTTCTCCGTTTATCTTTGGCTTCATATCAGCTCCCGTAATTGCAATTATCTCT
>CAZAJU010000044.1:0-1330 GCA_964485455.1 uncultured Tissierella sp. | reverse complement strand
AGGTTCTCCGTTTATCTTTGGCTTCATATCAGCTCCCGTAATTGCAATTATCTCTTCACAGTCAAATTCTATTTCAGGTCCCATAAATGTAGTTTCTAAGACCCCTTCATTTTCATCATTGCCAATTAATAGATTTGCAACCCTTAAGGAAAAGTTATCCATTGCCCCTGCAACAGGCATTCCAAACTGTTGATAACCCCATCTGCCCTTATCTTGAACGGTGGTAAAAAGGCCTGATTTTATAAATCTTATTCTATTCATGCTTTCTTACCTCCCCCTTAAGTATAATATTTACCTTGTAGGTCTTATTTTCAACTTCTTTTAAAATCTTAAAATATTCTTCTTCTGTAATACTTGCAAATCTTACGTAATCTCCAGCCTTTAATAGGATAGGAGGCTCAGCAGTAGGATCGTACATCTTAACAGGTGTCCTACCTATGAGTTGCCATCCTCCGGGGCTATCTATGGGATATATGCCGGTTTGAGATCCTGCAATACCTGCAGAACCAGCTGGAATAACGGTTCTAGGAGTCTTTAACCTAGGCGTTGCTATTTTTTCGCTCATTCCACCCAAATAACTGAAACCAGGTGTAAAGCCCAACATATATAGTAGATAGTCAGTGGAGGTATGAATTCTTATAACCTCTTCAACTGAAATATTATTATGGTCTGCTACAAACTCCAAATCCGGTCCATATTCTCCACCATATAGGGTTGGAATTTCAACTATTCTAAAGTCTCCGTCATCTCCTTCAGGAAGGGAGCTTTCAAGCTCCCTTAGTGAAGCAATCAATTCATCATAGCCTATCTCTAAAGGATTATACATAATCTGAATAGACCTATAAGTAGGAAGTAGTTCTTTGATTCCATTTATAGAAGAGCTTTCAATTCCTTTTATAACATTTCTAATCTTTGCATTTATTTCTGGACTTATACTATTGCCAAATTCCATAAAAATAGAGGAATCTCCTGCTGGCAAATATTTTGCACTATGGTACATTTAATCACCTTCCTAACTCCAAAGGGCTTTAATTCCGGTTAAGGACCTTACTCCTAGGAAAGCTGTTATTATTACTACAATAATTCCTAGATAAAATAACCACTTTGGATGTTTATAATCCCCGATAATTTCTTTATTCTGTGAAGCTAATAGCATAACACTTAATGTAATAGGTAAGATTAATCCATTGAGTGACCCTACTATTACTAATATCTTAGCTGGTTGACCTATAGTTATAAATACAAGTGTTGATAATATTATAAAACCAATTATCCATTTATTTACATTGTCACTGATTTTAGGAGAAAAGGTTTTAATAAATGATACTGA
>CAZAJU010000043.1:0-16315 GCA_964485455.1 uncultured Tissierella sp. | reverse complement strand
AGCAATTTCGATGTAGTTGTTGTAGCTATAGGCTCTGATACAGAGGCCTCCATAATGGCTACTATAATGGCTAAAGAGCTTGGAGCAAAGAAAGTTATTGCAAAGGCGACTACTGATTTCCAAGGAAAGGTTCTTTCGAAAGTAGGAGCAGATAGGGTAATATTCCCTGAAAGGGATATGGGAGTTAGAGTAGCTCATAACTTAGTGGCTACAAATATTCTTGAATTTATTGAATTATCTCCTGATTATGGAATTATTGAGGTTACAGCATTATCTAATTGGATTGGTCATTCACTTTCAGATCTTGAGTTACCTTCTAAGTACAAGATCAATGTAATAGCTATAAAAAGTGGTGATTCTATAAATATTGCTCCATCTAGTGATTTCATAATAAGAAAGAACGATTCCTTAGTAATAGTTGCTAGTACTACTGCTATAACTAAATTAGAGAAAAAAGCAGGTAACTAATATGCAAGAACTTAGCTCTTCAAAAAACCCATTGATAAAGGAGATCAAGAGTCTCCTAAAGAAGAAAGCACGATGGGAAAAACAGTTATTTATCATGGAAGGTATAAAGCTCATTGAAGAAGCCATAGACAACGATGTTCATATAAAGAGCGTTCTTTATACAGATAAGATACTATCCTACAGTGATGGAAGAAATCTATTGGAAAAGCTTAAGTACTTTAAGCATTGTTATAAGGTTCCTGAATCTCTTTTCGATGATATAACTAGTATGGAGAACTCTCAGGGGATAATAGGAGTAGGCCAATTCAAGATAAAAAGCTTAGATACTAGGAAGGGAAATAGATTCTTTCTATTTTTAGATGGAATTCAAGATCCCGGAAATATGGGAACTATTATAAGAACTGCAGATGCATTTAATATAGATGGAATAATAGTCGGAGAGGGTTCTGTGGATGCTTATAACCCTAAGGTTATAAGATCAACTATGGGCTCTATTTTTAGAGTTCCACTATATTTTATAGAGAATAATATGGAAACCCTAAAGCTTCTTAAGAATAATGGATTTAAGATTTATTCTACAAGCTTAGAGGGTAGTGTTGCCAACTACGATATCCAGTATAAAGATGATTTTATAATAGTTATCGGTAGTGAATCTCAAGGGGTAGATAAAGACATACTAGATATTTCAAATTATCTAATCAAGATTCCCATGCCTGGAAATGCAGAATCACTAAATGCAGGAGTGGCTGCCTCTATAATAATGTATGAGGGCATGAAACAAAGGGAAAAATCTTGAGTTTTGATACTATGAATGCTATAATTTAGTAATGGATTTAAGGCCTTTTAAAGGTCTTGTTTTTTAGAACGAAAGGAGTATTAAGATGAGGGAAAAGCTTCAAGAATTAAGAGAGCTTGCTATAAATAGTATAAATAATATAAATGAGCTTGTTGACCTTGAGAGCTTGAGAGTTAAATATCTCGGCAAAAAAGGTGAGCTTACACAAGTGCTCAAAGAAATGGGGAAATTATCAGCAGAAGAAAGACCTGTTATCGGACAGGTTGCAAATGAAATAAGGGCTGAAATCGAAGAAGCCATTAACAATGTAAAAGAGACCTTGAAGAACAAAGCATTAGCCGAAAAGCTAGCTAATGAAAAAATAGATATTACTGTAACTAATAAGAAGAAGAAGCTTGGACACAGACATCCGTTGCTCTCTACTATAGAGGAGTTAGAAGATTTATTTATTAGTATGGGGTTTAAGGTATTACCTGGACCTGAAATTGAAACAGTTAAAAATAATTTTGATGACTTAAATTCACCTGATAATCACCCTTCAAGAGATCTTTCTGATACTTTCTACATAACAGAAGACATTTTATTAAGAACTCATACATCACCTGTTCAGATAAGGGCAATGAAAGAATATGGTGCACCTTTAAGAATGGTATCTGCAGGAAGAACATTTAGGTTTGATGATGTAGATGATACACACTCTCCAATGTTTCACCAAATTGAAGGTCTAGTTATAGATGAGAATATCTCTATGGCAAATTTAAAACACACCCTTGATGTTTTTATAAAGGAGCTATTTGGCCATGATATGCAGACCAGATATAGACCTCATCATTTCCCATTTACTGAACCAAGTGCAGAAGTTGATGTTACTTGTCTTAAGTGTAGGGGAGAAGGTTGTCCGGTATGCAACTTTACAGGTTGGAGTATGGAACTGCTAGGTTGTGGTATGGTTCATCCGCAAGTTCTAGAAAATTGTGGTATCGATTCAGAAAAATATACAGGCTTTGCTTTCGGCATGGGTGTAGATAGAATCACAATGGTTAAGTATGGACTAAAGGATATTAGATTATTATTCGACAATGACAATAGATTTTTGGAACAATTCTAGGGAAGGAGTGAAAGAATGCTATTACCAATAAAATGGCTTAAAGATTATATAAATACTCAAAAAAGTGCTAGGGAATTGGCTGATGGTCTTACACTATCCGGTTCCCATGTAGAATCGATAATATCCCTTAATCCGGGTATAGAAAATGTAGTTGTGGGCAAGATTTTATCCCTAGAGGACCATCCAAATGCAGATAAACTAATAATCTGCAATGTTGATGTAGGTCAAGAAAAACTAGTAATCGTTACGGGGGCAAAGAATCTTAAGGTAGGGGATTACATACCTGTTGCAAAGGTTGGAGCAAAGCTACCTGGTAAAGAGATTGGATTAACAGATTTCAGAGGGGTAGATTCTTATGGAATGCTATGCTCATTAAAAGAATTAGGGTTTACAGATAGTGTAATTCCTAAGGAGTTTAGAGATGGAATCTATGTACTTGATAAAGAATATGAGTTAGGACTTGATATAAAGGAAGTACTAGGACTTAATGACCAAGTTATTGAATTTGAAATAACACCAAATAGACCTGATTGTCTAAGTATTATTGGTATGGCTAGAGAAACTGCTGCTACCTTTGATTACAAGCTAGAGGAGCCTAATATCAAGATTGAAAATGAGGTTGATGATATCTATGATTATGCAAATGGCATAGAAATCCAGACTGATAATTGTATTAGGTATTATTCAAGGGTTATAAAGGATGTAAAAATCGGGAAATCACCATTATGGATGCAACAAAGATTGATGGAAGCAGGAGTAAGACCTATTTCAAACATTGTTGATGTAACTAACTTCGTAATGCTTGAATATGGGGAGCCTTTACATGCTTTTGACCTAGATAATCTCCAAGGAAGAAAGATAATCGTAAGACAAGCAAATGAAGGTGAGAAGCTTACTACTCTTGATGGTGAAGAAAGAATCCTTGATACAAAGGATATCATAATTGCTGATGCAAACAATCCTATTGGCCTTGCTGGCATAATGGGAGGATTAGATTCTGAAATTACGGATAGTACTAAAACCGTATTACTAGAAGGTGCGAATTTCAATAGTAGAAACATTAGGTTGACATCTAAGAAATTTTCACTTAGAACTGAAGCTTCAACTAGATTTGAAAAGGGAATAGACCCTAATCTAGGGGAAATTGCAGTGGAAAGAGTTTGCCAGCTTATAGAACAAATAGGTGCTGGTACTGTTGTTAAGAACCATATAGATGTTTATAACAAGAAGGCTGAACCAAAGCATATTGCTTTAAGACCAGAAAGAGCAAGACCTTTATTAGGTGTTGAAATATCAGTTGAGGATATGCTAAAAAGCCTTAATGGATTAGGCCTTGAATCATCCTTCGATGGAGAGCTAATTCATGCTAAGGTGCCAACCTATAGATTGGATGTTGAAATAGAAGCAGACCTTATTGAAGAAGTAGGTAGACTTTATGGATTCCATAATATAGAAAGCAAACCACTTCTAGGAGCTTTGACCAGAGGAGAAAAGCCTTATAAGATAGTATTAGAAGATAGGGTAAAGACAATACTTCAAGGTCTTGGATTAAATGAAGTAATGACCTATTCCTTTATTAGTCCTAAAGCATATGATAAAATAAACTTAAGTGAAACTGATAGTTTAAGAAAGTATATAAAGCTAATTAATCCACTTGGAGAAGATTATAGTTCCATGAGAACGACTCTTATACCTAATATGCTAGATTTGTTAGCTAGAAACTACAATAAAGGTATTGAATCCATGGATGCCTTTGAAATTGGAAATACCTTTATACCTAAAGACCTTCCTATAACTGAGCTACCTGATGAAAATAAGAAGCTTTGCTTAGGTCTATATGGAGAAACTGACTTCTTCGAAATAAAGGATATAGTTGAAAATGCTCTGTCAAAACTTGGAATTAGAAATATCGAAATTGAGAGAGAAGAAAATAATCCTACATTCCATCCAGGTAGAACTGCCAAGCTGTTCTATAATGGAGATTATCTTGGAATAATGGGTGAAATCCATCCAACTGTTATGGAAAACTACGATGTTAAGAGTAGAGTTTATATAGCTGAGTTAGACTTTGGTAAAATAGTTGAGTATACAAATTTAGAAATAAAATATACACCTCTTCCAAAATATCCTCCAATGACAAGGGATATAGCAGTTGTTGTAAAAGAGGAAGTAATGGTTGGGGATATTGAAAAGATTATTTTAAAGCATGGCAGTGAGCTTTTAGAAAGTGTAAAGCTATTTGATATCTATAGGGGAAATCAACTTCAAGAGGGATTAAAAAGCGTTGCATATTCTATAACCTATAGATCTCATGAAAGAACTCTAACGGATGATGAAGTAAACCAAATCCAAGAGAGTATAATAATGGATTTAGAACAAAATATAGATGCTAAATTAAGAAGTTTCTAAGGGTAGATTTTTTCTACCCTTTTTTGGGAATTAATAAAAGTGTTCTGTAAATTTGGAGGTGTAGTAATGTCCAATAAAAGAAAAATTAACGTAAGTATTGATGGTCGTAACTTTTTTGTAGTTGGTGCAGAAGATGAGAGCTATGTTAGAAATCTTGCTTATTATGTAGATCAACATATAAAGAGTTTAACAAGTAAGAATGATAGGCTCGATCAAACTATGGCCGCAACACTTGCTGCACTAAATATTGCAGATGAACTTTCAAAAACCAATGCCAAACTAAAGGAGTTAGAGCATAAATCTAAAGAACCTTTGGAGAAGTTTGGTGGAATTTCAAAGGAGCTAGAGGATGCACAAAAAAAGATTCTAGAGCTTGAAAAACAATGCCTGGAATTCAAGGATGAAGCTATTAAGACCAAACTTTCCGTAGAAAGTCAATATAACGAAGTAACTAAGCTTAAAGAAGAACTAGAGCAAAAAGAACTGGAAATAGAGGAATATAAAAAGCAGAATAAAGTACTCCAGGATAAGAATTTCCAAAGCAACATGGAATTGGTAGAAGTTAAAAAAGAATTAAATGAATTAAGACTCTATTTAGAGGCTTAAAGTAGAACTAAGGAGGAGTATTCTCTCTTGAAAAAAGATATTGAATTACTAGCGCCTGTAGGCAGCCAAGAATCATTATATGCTGCTGTACAAAATGGGGCTAATGCAGTTTATTTAGGTGGAAAGCTATTTAATGCAAGACATTTTGCCTCCAACTTCGATGATGAACAATTAAGGGAGGCTATTAAATATGCCCATCTTAGAAATGTTAAAGTGTATATCACTGTCAATACTTTAGTAGATGATAGTGAAATGAATGATATTATAGAATATATTAAGTTTCTACATGATATAGATGTAGATGCTATTATAGTTCAAGACTTAGGCTTTGCACAGCTGGTAAAAAAACTGTTTCCTAAACTAGAGCTTCATGGCAGCACACAGATGACTATAAACAACCTATATGGAGCAGAATTCTTAAAGGAAATGGGGTTTTCAAGGGTTGTACTTGCTAGAGAGACCCCTATTGATGAGATTGCTCATATAAGTAGTAATACGGATGTAGACCTTGAAGCCTTTATACATGGAGCCTTATGTATATCCTACTCTGGCCAGTGCCTTATGAGTAGTATGATTGGAGGAAGAAGTGGCAATAGAGGTATGTGTGCTCAGCCATGTAGGATGAAATACTCCATAATGGACAAAAATGGCAACCTGGTAAAGGACTGGGATAAGGTTCATGCCCTATCACCAAAGGATTTAAATACATTGGACCAGGTTGAAGAATTAATTGAAAATGGAGTGGTTTCCCTAAAAATAGAAGGAAGAATGAAACGACCGGAGTATGTTGCAACTGTTGTTAATGCATATAGAAGGGTAATCGATAACGGAAAAGATACCCTTGATTTAGAGGATAAGAAAGACGTAGAACAGATATTTAATAGGGGCTTTACTAGAGGACTTACTTTTGGGGACTTTGGCAAGAATTTTGTCACTCCTGAAAGGCCTGATAATAGAGGGACTCTACTTGGTAAAGTTGTTAAAGCTGATAAATACAAGGTCTATATTGAACTATTTGAAGACTTAGACCAGGGCGATGGGATGGAGTTTTTACTAAAGAGCGGTGAAAATAGAGGTATTAAAGCACCTTTTGCCGCTAAGAAGGGAAGTACAATTCATCTTGAAAAACCTGGATATATAGAAGCTGGAACATTTGTATATAGAACATCCAGCACTAGGCTTTTAAATAAGGCTAGGGAATCCTTTATAAATAAGGAAATAAAATATAAAATCGATATGGAGTTCTATGGACATGTAGGCGATTTACCAAAGCTTATTATTAAGTATAGGGATATCCTAGTAGAAGCATTAGGTGAAAAGAGAGTAGAAAAGAGTCAAAAAGTGGCAACCAGCTTAGAAAAGGTTACTGAACAACTTTCAAAGCTTGGAGATACCACTTATGAAATAGATAAGTTAACTATAAACCTTGATGATAATGCTTTTCTTCCTGTAAGCACAATAAATGGATTAAGACGTGAAGCTATAGAAATTCTTGAAAATAAGCTAAAGGATTATAATAAAAGAGAAATAGTGTCAGATGTGGACTTTAACAATCAAAAACAAAAATACTTTGTTTTTTCCCATAAGAGTATTTTAAACAATAGGCTTACTGTTAGAGTTTTTAGCAAGGAACAGTTTAATAAGCTGGACTTAAATAAGCTGGATAGAGTCTATTTAGGTTTTACAGAAGGTCTTCAGGAATCCGTAGGTTCAATAAAGGAACATGGTAAAGAAGCATATCTTTGGACTGAAAGGATTTTGTATAACAAGGATTTAAATAAAATATGGGATGTTGTTAAATCCACTAAAAATTTGGATGGCATTTCTGTTTCAAACTTAGGAACACTTAAATTCTTCAAGGATAGATTTGATATAGATATTCATGGGGATATTGGATTAAATGCTTTCAACTCATTTACAGTAGATTACCTAAAGTCACTTGATTTAAAGAGCTTGACCCTATCACCTGAATTAAATCTTACTCAAATTCGTCAAATTACTAAGAATGTGGGTGGAAGCTTGGAGGCAATTGTCTACGGATACTTGCCAGTAATGGTGATGAAGAATTGTCCAATGGCTTTAGTTAAAGGTTGCAAGGATGACAGTGAATGTAGTACATGTAACTTTGCGAAGGGTTATGGCTTAAAGGATAGAATGGGAGTTACTTTTAAGATGAACAGAGTAGATAGCATGACAACTATTTATAATTCAGCTATGCTTATGGTATTAGATAGCATAGATGCCATAAAGAATGCAGGAGTTGATATGTTTAGATTGGATTTCACCAATGAAGTAGAGGGAATTGGTAAGGTTCAAAAGGCTTTCTACGATTGCATAAATGGAAATATGGATACAAATAGTGTAAAGGATTTTATAGAAGAGTTTAGATATGATACTTCTATAACCAATGGGCACTACTTTAGAGGTATCCTATAGAGGTGAGATATGAACGAGAAGAGTTTAAAGGTATTAGAATTTAATAAGGTTATAGATTTGTTAATCCAAAAGGCAGAATCACAACTTGGGAAGGAGTATGCATCAACTATAAGACCTATTACTGATATTAATCAGATTCAAACACTACAGCAGGAAACAGAAGAAGCTCTCTCTCTACTGATTCAGAGGGGTAATCCTCCTCTCTATGGCATAAATAGCATAGCTATTGAGATAAAGAGGGTAGAAATAGGAGGAAGTTTATCACCCGGTGCTCTTTTGAAGATATCTGATTCCCTAAGGGTAACTAGGGGGTTAAAAAACTATATAAAGGAAACCAAGGAGGATAGGTCTCCTTCTTATCCCATAATAGAGAATTTAGTTGAATCCCTAAGAGCATTTAAGCATATAGAGGATGAAATAAACAATGCAATAATCAACGAAAGTGAAATATCGGATAATGCAAGTCCTAATTTAAGGAGTATAAGAAGACAGATTGTTTCAAAGAATGAAGCTGTAAAGGATAAGCTTAATTCCATTATAAATTCTCAAAGCCAAAAGAAATATCTTCAAGATAGTATAGTCACCATGAGAGAAGGCAGGTATGTTATCCCTGTTAAACAAGAAAACAGAGGAAGTGTACCTGGACTTGTTCATGATATGTCATCAAGTGGAGCAACTGTATTTATTGAACCAATTGCTGTAGTTGAACTGAACAATCAACTTAGAGAATTGGAGATAAAGGAAAGAGAAGAAATCGAAAGGATTTTAGCAGAACTTTCCAATCTTGTGGCCACTGAATCAACTGCCATCGCCTATAATGAGAAGATATTAAAAGAGCTTGATTTTATCTTTGCCAAGGGCAAACTTGCTCTGGAAATGAAGGCAACCAGACCTATACTCAATGATAAAGGATATATAAATATAAAAAAAGGAAGGCATCCCCTTTTAGGCATAAAGAATGTTGTTCCTATAGATATATATATGGGTAAGGACTTCAACTCCCTAATCATTACAGGTCCAAATACTGGAGGAAAGACTGTAACCTTAAAGACGGTGGGATTGTTTAATCTAATGGCACAGGCAGGTCTTCACATACCAGCAGACTATAATTCTGAAATTCCAGTTTTCAATCAGGTATTTGCAGATATTGGTGATGAACAGAGTATAGAACAAAGTCTATCTACCTTCTCATCTCATATGGTAAACATTGTGGATATACTAAATAACATTGAACATAATAGCCTTGTATTATTTGACGAGCTTGGAGCCGGTACAGACCCAACAGAAGGTGCAGCACTAGCTATGTCCATATTGGATAATCTGCTGAAAAGAGATATTAGAACCATTGCCACAACCCACTACAGTCAGTTAAAGCTTTATGCCCTTACAACAGATAGGGTTAGAAATGCATCTGTGGAGTTCGATGTAGAAACTTTAAGTCCTACCTATAAGCTTTTAATAGGCGTTCCAGGCAAGTCTAATGCATTTGAAATATCAAAGCGTCTTGGACTTCAGGATTATATTATCGAATATGCCAGAAATCTGATTTCCAAAGAGAATATTGAGTTTGAAGATGTTCTACAAGCTATGGATAAGGACAGAAGACAACTAGAGGAGGATAAAGTTGAGGCAGCAAGGCTAAAGCTGGAAATCGAAGGCTTAAAGAATAGTTTATCCATAGAAAAGGAAAAAACAAAGGACATGAGGGAGAATATCCTTCAAAAGGCTAGAGAAGAGGCGAGGGACCTCTTAAGAAATGCAAAGGAAGATGCTGAGTTAATAGTTGGTGAGCTTCGAGGTATTACTGACTCCATAGAAAAGGATAAATTCAAGCAACTTCAAGAAGCAAGAGAGATGCTTAAGGAAAGACTTAACAAGGCTGAAAGTGCTGTTACCAAGGATGTACTTAATAAAAAATCCTCTAAGCCTCCAAAGAATTTAAAAGTTGGAGATACTGTGGAAGTTTTATCCTTAAATCAAGTTGGAACGGTAATAAGTGTGCCTGATGAAAAGGGCAATCTTGAAGTTCAAGTTGGTATTATGAAAGTAAATGTTAATATATCCACATTGAGGATGTCAGAGTCAAATGACAGTGCAAAGTCTGCTTTCAAGTCAAAGAAGATGGTAAGCAATAAATCAAAGAGTATAAAAAGCGAAATAGACCTTAGAGGAAGCAATATCGAAGAGGCTATCTTAGAAATAGATAAATATCTTGATGATTCATATATAGCTGGCTTAAATGAGGTATACATTATACATGGTAAGGGAACAGGAGCCTTAAGGGATGGGGTTAAAGCTTACCTAAAAAATCATAAGCATGTAAGAACCTTTAGAGCTGGAAAATATGGTGAGGGTGGAGATGGAGTCACCGTCGTTGAGATTAAATAACCAAACGGAGGATTAGGTATGATAGATTTTAAAAACCAAGTTGTGAAACTTATAAAAAGCCAGGTGGACTCTTTATCAGAAGAAGAGGTAAAAGCCTTAATCGAAATTCCACCACAATATGAGATGGGGGATTATGCATTTCCGGTATTTAGATTGGCTAAAGCCTTTAGAAAAGCTCCAAATATCATAGCTGAAGAGCTAGCTAGTAAATTCAGTCAGGATGAGTACTTTGAAAAGGTGGAGAATAACGGACCATATGTAAATTTCTTTATAGATAAAAAGAAGCTTATGGCTACTGTACTAGCTGAGGTGCTAGAGAAAAAGGATGAATTTGGCTCTTCTTCAATAGGAAATGGAAAACGAGTAATAGTAGAATTCTCATCTCCAAATATAGCAAAGCCATTTCATATAGGTCATATAAGAACCACAGTTATTGGAAATTCCTTATATAAAATTTATAAATTTCTAGGTTATGATACCATTGCTATTAATCACCTTGGAGATTATGGAACTCAATTTGGAATGCTTATATCTGCATTTAAAAAGTGGGGAGACAAGGAAGTTATCGAATCGGATCCAATCAAGGAACTCTTAAAGCTTTATGTAAGATTTAATGCTGAAGCAGAAGAAGATGAGTCCTTAAGGGATGAAGCAAGATACTGGTTCAAGGAGTTAGAAGATGGTAATGAAGAGGCAAATGAATTATGGCAGTGGATTAGAGATATAAGTCTTAAAGAGTTCTCCAGAGTTTATAATATGCTTAATATAAGCTTTGATTCATATGCTGGAGAATCCTTCTATTCAGACAAAATGCCGGCTGTTATAGAAGAAATGGAGAAAAAGGGTATACTTAAAGATTCAGAAGGTGCTTCCATAGTAGATTTAGAACCATATGGTATGCCTCCTGCTTTAATAAGAAAGAGTGATGGTTCTACCTTATATACAACTAGGGATATTACAGCAGCTATATATCGTAAAAAACACTATGATTTCTATAAGAATATCTACGTAGTTGCATCACAACAAAATCTACATTTTAAAGCATGGATAAAGGTTATAGAGCTAATGGGAAATGAATGGGCTAAGGATTGTATACATGTTCCTTTTGGAATGGTAAGCCTTGAGGATGGAACCCTTTCAACTAGAAAAGGAAGAGTAGTATTCTTAGAAGATGTTCTAAACACAGCTATAAATAATACAGCTAAGATCATTGAGGAGAGAAATCCAAATCTTCCTAATAAGGAAGAGGTAGCTAAACAAGTAGGGATTGGAGCTATTATATTCCAGGAGTTATTTAATCAAAGAATCAAGGATTATGTATTTAATTGGGATAGAACCTTAAGTTTTGAAGGCGAGACTGGACCTTATTGCCAATACACCTATGCTAGAAGCAATTCCTTGCTTGAAAAGGGTGGATTTAGAATAGAGGACAAGGCTAATATTGAGCTTTTAAATACAGAAGATGAAATCAACGTTGTAAGACTTTTATACAAGTTCCCTGAGGTAGTGTTGGAAGCCTGTGATAAGAACGAGCCTTATTTAATAACAAGACATGTTGTTGAAATTGCAAAGACCTTCAACAAGTTCTACAGCAGTACTCCAATCATCATAGAGGATCAGGAGCTTAAGAAGGCAAGACTTACCCTTGTTTATGCTACAAAAGCCGTAATAAAGAACGGATTAGGGTTATTGGGTATGGAAGCACCACAGAAGATGTAAATTGCAGTCTTTAGCACAAATCAATTAGTTGGCTTCGCTCTCATAGATTTGGCTAGACTGCATCTGACCTACCATCAATTTACGGAAAAACGCCGTAAATTGGGTTAGATCATAAGAAGAGACCCTTTCTAGATGGAAAGGGTCTCTTCTTTTAAGTACTCTAAGAATTCTTCTTCACTGATTTCGGCCAATGCACTCAGTTCTTGAAGTATATTATTTCTAAGTTGAATAAACTCGTTTATCTTAGTGTTTTTACCGGTATATTCTAATGCCTCTATTATAAGATACATATCATCTTTAGACATTTCCTGTATTGAAATTTTATCAAAGTCACGCATTTTTGTTCCCCTTTCATTTGTTCTAAATTCTATTCTATATCTTTTAGATTTAAGATTCAATATAAATCTAGGTAAATAAATTTGGCGTTTTAGTGTATATGGGGTAAAATATTGTTATTATGATTAAAAGAAAGAAGGTGAAGTATGAAAATATTATTAACTACATTGAACTCTAAGTTTATTCATTCAAATCTTGCTATTAGATACTTAAAAGAGTATGTAAAAGACATAGCTGATATAGAGATAATGGAATTTACAATAAACCAACCAATGGAGCAGATACTCTCAGCTATATATAAAGCAAGTCCTGAATTAATTGGGTTTTCAACATACATCTGGAATGTAAATGAGATTCTTCAGATTTCTGAGGCTTTGAAGACAATAAAACCAGAGCTAAAGATTCTACTTGGAGGACCGGAAGTATCCTTTGATGGGGTCCGATTAATGGAAAAGAATAAATTCATAGATTATATAGTATATGGTGAAGGAGAAGAGACCTTTAGAGAAATGCTTCAAGCAGAATATTTATGTGATGTAAAAGGTCTAATATTCAGAAATAGGGAAGAAGTAGTAATAAATCCACCTAGGGAACAGATTGAGAATCTAGATATTATACCATCTCCATATGAGAAGGTAGGAGACGAATTTAAGAATAAAATAGTATATTATGAAAGCTCTAGAGGTTGTCCTTTCAACTGTGAGTTTTGCCTTTCTTCAACTATAAAGGGAGTTAGATTTTTTTCCATAGATAGAGTTAAAAGGGATATAAAAACATTAGTTGAATCTGGTGTTAGTCAAGTTAAATTTGTAGATAGGACCTTTAATGCACATAAGGGATACTCTAGAGAGATTATGGACTATATAATGGAGTTAAATCCTGAAAATATCAATTTCCACTTTGAAGTAACAGCCCATTTAATCGATGATGAAACCCTAGAGTACCTAAAGAAGCCTAAGGAAGGCTTATTTCAATTTGAGATAGGAGTTCAATCCACAAATCCTCAGACCATAATAAGTATAGGCAGGGTTACTGACTTTGAAAAATTAAAACAAGTGACTATAAATATTAAAAAGAATAGAAATATCCATCAACATCTAGATTTAATCGCAGGACTTCCTTACGAGGATTATAAGAGTTTTGCCAACTCCTTTAATGATGTTTATTCAATAAGACCAGAAAAGCTTCAGTTGGGATTTTTAAAGCTATTAAAGGGATCGGGACTTCGTATTGACGAGAGAAAATATGGTTATAAATACTTAAATAAGCCTCCATATGAGCTATTGGAAAGCAATTGGCTAGATTATGGAGATATTTTAAGGCTTAAAGGAATTGAAAATTTAGTTGAAAAGTATTACAACGAGGGATATTTTCTTCATTCATTGGAATTTATCATAAGAAACTTCTTTAAATCTTACTTCGAGTTTTATGAAGACTTTGCAAACTATTGGGAAACAAACGGATTGAATGAGGTTTCCCATAGTAGAAATGGTCTATATCAAATACTTTTGGATTATTATATAAAAAGGCGCTTTGGTTTAGAGGATTACTTTATGGAAATAGTGAAGCTAGACTATATCTCCAACAATAAAAAGTTAACTTTTCCTAATCCAATAGAAAGAAATAGCAATAATTTAGATGGAAGCCAATTACATGACCTTTTAAAGAATGAAGATTTATTAAAGGATTATCTATATGATTATAAGGAGCTACCCACAAAGAAGCTAATTAACAAAGTGATTGTGGAAGCTTTCTCAAAGGATGTTCTCCGCATTATAAATAATGACTATGAGATAAAGGATTCAGATAAATGTATATATCTACTTTTCGATTTTAAAGACAAGGTAATAAATAGGTGTGAGATAAATAACATATCAAAATTTTTGACTGGAGAGTGGAATAATGGAGCTATTAAAGGATTTTAAGTATGTAACAGAGCAATCATTTAAAAAGACTATGGAAAGCCTTAGGAAGAATTATCTAATTATCTTTACTGGGATAGTCTATGGATTAATTACTTTATTTGTAGGAAGCTTGGTTTCTTTAATATTTAGAGGACCGTTAATGATAATAAGTGGATTTATAACTTACTTTATACAAAGTGCTATAATTTCAAATTATCTATATTTATTATTCAATATAATCAACTATAACAGATTTAGCTTTAATGATTTTAAACAAGGTTTTACAGCGTTTTTATGGAAAATATATGGTGTGTTCTTTATTATATATATTGGAGAGCTTTTACTATCAACCTTAGGAATATTTGGGTCAGCTGCATTATCTTTAAATTCGGTAATAATGCTCATAGCTATAATTGCATTTAATGCTCTTCCAGAGTCAATTTATTTAAAAAGCTATAGTCCAGCCGATACCCTAATGTATTCCTTGGAGTTTATCAAGGAAAATTGGCTAAACTGGTTGGTTCCTAATGTTGTCTTTATGGTGCTTATCTATATAACTACAGGAAATATCTTAATGAACTTTGTAAATACAAGTATTAGGTTTACTTTTGGGTTATCTTCAAAAACCTTTGTACTGTATCTTATAGGGCAAATAATATTTTCATTTATGATGATATATAGAGGGTATCTATTTAAAGTGCTAAGCACTTCAACAAGAAGAAAAAGAATGTTTATGAATAAGTTTTAGGTGGGTGTTAAGGTGAGCAAAGTAGAAGAATTATTTAAAGGAAAAACAAAGGAATTAACCTTTATAGAATTAAAAGAAAGTACAGAGCTTAATATCAATGGATATATATTAGAAGGAGGTATTCCTCTTCCAGTTATTACAGATAAACTAATGTATGAGTTAGAGTATGGGGATTTAAGTGAAGAAATCCGTTTAGGCAATGTGGTAGAGGGGATATTATTCTTATTAGGGACTGATCCTAAATTTCCTCATATAGACCAATATATGGAGATTATCAATGCATATGATAAGGATATATTTAAATTTGCTTTCGTTAAAGGAATTAAGGCGATGGAGGCAGTAGAATTAGAAACTGCTGGTGTTTTCTTTAGAGCATGTATTGCTTTGGATAATGAAAATCTTGATGCTAGGTTAAATTATGCTATAGTGCTTGAAACAATGGGAAAAGCTAAAATAGAGGATGATAATTTAGATGAAGGTGAAGAATTTCTCCATAGGTCAACAAATGAGCTAGAAGAAATTGTGAATATAGATGATACCTATTCACTTGCATACTATAAGTTGGGTTACCATTATAGATACTCAGAACAGTTTTTAAAGACACAAATAACCTGGAATAAGTTCTTAACCCTTGATAAAGATGAAGATAGACTTCAAGAGATAAGAGAGCAGATAGACATCATAGATGATGATGTGAAAATGGAAGTGGGTCTTAGCTATTATTCTTATAATGACTTTGGAAAGGCCTTAGATGCCTTTTTAAAGCTTATGCCTAAACATAAAGACAATTGGAATATAAATTATCTGATTGGCTTATGTTATAAGGGGTTAGAAGATTATGAGTTGGCAGAAGAATATTTAATCACTGCTATAGAATTAGATAAGACTCAGAGTGACCTATATAATGATTTGGGGATCATTTACTTCATTCAGGGGATGATACTTGAAGCTATAAAGATATTTACCGATGGAATTGAAGAATCAGAGGCTGATTATAAGATATATTTCAACAGGGGATTGGGCTATGTACAGTTAGGAGAATATAACCTTGCATTAAGGGATATAGATATGGCCTATGAGCTTAACCCATATGATGAGAATGTTGAGATTCAGAGATCTGAATTAAAAAGATATCTTGAAACTCTATAGATTCTAAGCTAAATTAATATTCAATGAAACCCTGTCAGTTTCTAGCATTCAAAGCAAAGAGATGGGATTTATCTTAGAATCATTCCAAATTAACTTAAAAAAATACAAATAATCCGTTGACAAATATCTATAAAGGTGTTATTATTGTAAAAGTCGACTGTGACTTTAAGAAAAAGCTCTCAAAAAGAACTTAAAAAACTTAAAAAAACAAGTTGACAAAGAAAAAAGAATCTGCTATACTAAAAAAG
>CAZAJU010000042.1:0-17426 GCA_964485455.1 uncultured Tissierella sp. | reverse complement strand
AGTCATCAACTGGCTCTCCTCTTCTGTTAAACCTTTGGATAATACTTAAGACTAACCTCAGGTTTCCCTTAATGAAGGTTTCCCTAGCTAATAAATCTCCAGACTTAATCTTGATAAATAACTTTTGCATCTCTTCGTTAGTTAAGACAGGTAGTTTGGAAGTATTTACACCGCAAATTTCAACCTTTGATATGTGCATTATATTCATCCTTTCAAAATGAACTCCCCTTTAATAAAATTATTTCCCTTAAATGTGTTTTTATACTGTGGACAAGACCGACAAAAAAAGAACGTTTTTACGTCCTTTCTTAAATTCACAGATGTATTTTTTAAATTAATCTTCCAATTTCTTTTTTTAGTCTTTTTATTATTCGTTTTTCCAATCTAGATATATAAGATTGAGATATACCCAATAGGTCTGCTACTTCCTTTTGAGTTTTCTCATCACCACTAACAAGTCCGAACCTTAGCTCAACTATTGTCTTCTCTCTCTTTGATAGCTTTTCTATTGCATTACTTAATAAACCTTTATCCACTTCTTCCTCAAGATATTTAAAGATTATATCACCATCTGTTCCAAGTATATCCGATAGTAATAGTTCATTTCCATCCCAATCAGTATTTAGAGGTTCATCAAAGGATATCTCATTTCTTGTTTTGCTAGTCTTTCTTAGATACATAAGAATTTCATTTTCAATGCATTTAGATGCATAAGTAGCCAGCTTAATCTTTTTATCAGGATCAAAGGTATTTACCGCTTTTATTAACCCTATGGTTCCAATCGATATAAGGTCTTCAATGGATATTTTAGTATTCTCAAATTTTCTGGCAATATATACTACGAGCCTAAGATTTCTCTCAATCAATATGGATTTTATTGATTCATCCTTTTTTAAATTGCTTAGATAGTATTCTTCCTCCTCTGGCTTTAAAGGTGGAGGTAAGGATTCTCCAGAGCCTATATAATCAACTCTTTCAACTAAACGAAAAATTTTCATTAACTTGAAAATAGTCATCTTTAATCTAAATAAAAACCTGTTCATCCATATCTCCTCCATTAATTAATTCATAATTTAATAGCCCACTATATCCCATATCTTTTGATAAACTTCCTGCATATAGTCCTATTAACATATCTCTTCTTTCTATTACTTTATTAGAGTTTTGTATTATTATGGCATTTGGTTTAAAAGCAAATAGAATTCCATTTTTTCCCACTGATTTAAATGGAACTATAGTCAAAGGTGATTTTTTCTCTAATTTACTTAAAAGAAACTCTACTTCAACAAAATTATTATCACAGCTTGCCTTCATTAAATTTTCAATATCAGCAGGTAGGTATTCTTTTAAGATATTATATTCAACTACAAAAATTGATCTGCCAGTGAAAGGATCCTTAAGAGAATGTCCTGTATCTAGAAGTGCCTTTAGTTTAATTTTCTCGTCATTAATCTCTATTGTACATTCTGTAATATAGTTATCTCTAATTATCTTTTCATTAAAATAGGTAAATATTGACTTTCCAATTAGTGTACTTACCACCATACCCAATATTAAATACCTGATAGGAACTCCACCTAATGCATTTATTGGTTTGTTTAAGTTAGATATTAAACCGTTGGATGAATAAAACAGGCTAAGGGTGGCCCCTCCATAAATAAACGTTACTAGATAAAATCCCATTAACTCTTTAAGGAATATTTTGAAATTAATAAATTCATAGGCAATTATTATTATTACCATAGATAGTATAAGCTTTGGTATTACTCCACTTAAAACTCTAAGTATAGGAAAAAAGAATATTAAGGAATATAAGGACGATATTATTGAAGCAGATATTAATCTTAAGTTCCTTTTATTCACCTTTACAAGGTAAGTGTTGATATAGAGTATTAAGTAATTTACTAGGAAATTTTCTAGTAATAGGTATTCTACTACAATATACATTTGCATCATACCTTTCTTAATCCTATGCATATTCCAATAAAATGTAGGTCAACTCTTTATCCTATTATAAAATAAAGAACATAAAAAACATGTCGATTAGCGTTCAATAAAAAAACGTATCTTAACAATAAGATACGTTTTTCAACATTAAACTAGTACTATTTTCTTTCTCTTCTTCTAAGAAATATTGGAATATCTAAATCTCCAAGGCTGTCTTCAGTATTTGTTTTATTTCCTGATTCTACATTAGATGACTTTTCTTTTTTAGTTTTGCTAAATCTGTCTTCAGGTTTTTCTTCGAAGCCGGTAGCTATAACAGTAATTTTAATGTTTTCACCAAGACTTTCATCGATACCAGCACCAAAGATGATATTTGCATCTTGGTCTACGGCTTGTCTAATTAATTCAGCAGCTTCATTAACTTCAAAGATTCCCAAATCAGAACCTCCAGTTATATTTAATAACACAGATTTTGCTCCTTCAATAGAAGTCTCTAAAAGAGGACTTTGTATTGCTGCCTTTGCTGCATCTGTAGCCCTGTTATCTCCACTTCCTATTCCGATACCCATATGTGCTATTCCTTTATTGTACATAATGGTCTTAACATCCGCAAAGTCTAAGTTTATAAGATTAGGTACGGATATTAAGTCTGATATGCCTTGGATACCATGTTTTAGCACTTCATCAGCCATCATAAAGGCTTGAGGCATAGTAGTCTTCTTATCAGCTATTTGTAGCAATCTATCATTAGGTATTGTCACAAGAGTGTCTACCTTTTCTTTAAGCTCAGCTACACCTTTTTCAGCCTGCATAAGTCTCTTCTTTCCTTCAAAGGTAAAAGGCTTTGTAACTACACCAACTGTAAGTATACCAAGCTCCTTTGCAATTTCTGCAACTACTGGAGCTGCTCCTGTACCTGTTCCACCACCCATTCCAGCTGTTATAAATACCATATCTGCTCCCTTAAGAGCTTCAGCAATATCATTTCTATTTTCTTCAGCTGCTTGACTACCTATATCAGGATTAGCACCAGCTCCTAACCCCTTGGTTATCTTTTCACCTAATTGAAGCTTAGTTTCTGCTCTAGAGGAATATAAAGCTTGCTTATCGGTATTCAATGCAATAAATTCAATGCCTCTTACTCCTTCTTCAACCATTCTATTAACAGCATTGTTTCCTCCGCCACCTACACCTATTACCTTAATTTTTGCAAATTGATCTACATCGATATCGAAATCAAACATTTAAAACTCCCCCTTATCCTTAAGTTCTTTATATTCTTTAACCTTATTTATTTTATTCAACCAAATTCTTCTTATGGCAGCAAAATTGTCAAATAGTCTACCCCCAAAAGTAAAAATGGCCGCGTAATAAAGTGGTACCCCTAATCTATCGCCTATATAAGCTAGGAAAGCTGCAAGTAAAGCATTCCCAAAAAAACCTGAAACAAATATTTTTGAATTAAAAGTATTTTCTAAATTAGACCTTATACCTCCAAATACAGAGTCTAAGCAGGCTAAGATTGCAACGGATATATATAGGGAATACGCTGTATTGTAGGTATATGGCAATAAAAAACCTACAACAGCTCCTATTAATATTCCAATAAGTGCAACAAACATTTATTCACCCTCTCCCACTGGTTTTGCATAGGTATAATTGAAATTTCCTGTATAAGCAGGAATTTTTACATTTTCCTGTGCTTCAGGTTCAAATCCTATTTGATAGACAGATTTCAACAAATCGCCATACGTACCAGGTGCATTTACTGATGCCATCAGTAGTTTTGTATCGCCAATGGCCTTTATAATAAAAGGAGTTCCAAAGCTCTTTCCATTAATTCTAATTATTGGTCCCCCGCATATAATCTCAGAAGTAGCTATTACCCTCTGATTATTGATGCTAATTGCTTCAGCACCGGCTATTTTTAAGTCATTTAATATATTTAATATATCAACATCATGTATTACATCGTCATTTATATCAAAGCCTTCAATTTCAGTAGACATATTATCATACATCTTAATCTTAATACCTGGACCTTCTAATGCTGTTCTTCCTGAGCTAACCATATTTATTTTAAGATCATTCTGTAAGATATCTACAATGTCCTCCTCACCCTTATGGGTATTGATAAGGTTTTCAAGTTCATCTTCCTTTTGAGCAATTATCTTTTCCATTTCGAATATTTCATTATTTAGAAAGGTTATTTCATCCTTAGTAGCTTGGATAGATTTAAGAGTTACAGGAGCTATGGATTCAACCTTTAACTTCATTTGAGCAGAGATGAGAATACCTATTATAATGCTAAACAAACCTAAAATGATCTTTGGATTTTGATTTTTCATACTGTTCTCCAATCATTTTATCATTTCTTCTACAGGACTGGAATATATAAATTCCTTTACTTTTCTATACTTAGGGATAGATATATTTTGATCTTGAGTCAAATGTACTATATAATCATAATTCCTAAGCTGCCATACAATGCCTCTTTTAATCGCTAAGGCAGATTCTAGAGTATCAGCATTTCCAATAGCTTTTATTATTATAGGAGAACTTACAGGTACTCCATTTATTACTATGTGATTGCCCGCTCTTACTACTTCAGTAAAAGATGTATATCTCTGATCATTAATAGATATGGCTTCAGCATCTGCTGCATTTAAGACACTAATGACTTGTAGAATCAAATCAAGTTCATCTACTATGGTGTAGCCCTCACCATATTGAATGTCAACTGGGGGATCATTTATCTCCAAGATGATACCTGGTCCTTGAAGATCCACATATCCTGCTAGAACTCTATACTTCATTGTATCCTTATAAAGGTTTTCAGCATATAAATCGTTCTCTACTCCACCCTTTTCATACTCTTTTATTTTATTTTCTAGTTCTTCAATCCTATTAGCCTGGGCATCTCTATCAGCTTGAGCCTTCTTAAGCTCATGTGCTAGCTGTTGTGCTCTTTGTGTTGGCATAATACCTTCACCTACTGATTTAGCAATTGTCTTAAACTGAATTGATAAAATCAAGCCTAAAAAGACAGATAATATTGCTATGGCTAGATAATTACCTTTTTTTTTCATCCTATCCCTCTATTCATTGTCAAGTACCAATATAGGATTTTCACCCTTGTTCATAATAATCATTTTACAGTTCAACTGTCTATTCTCTATATCTATTAAAATCCTATCTAATAGTCTTAACTTATATTCTACATTATCTAGTGGTCCAAAGGCAACACCTATACCATTATTTAAGTCAATATTAATTTCCTCATTTAAATCAAAATTTATAGTATTAATTTTCTTAATTATATTAATTATATCATCTTTTGTAAAAAAATCTTCTAATTTAGTTCCTAATTTATCATCTTTTATGTTTTCTTTCGGCTCTTTAGGATCAATACTATATCCTACTATAGTTGGAATGTTCTCAATTTTTTTATCTTTTATCTCTAGAACAATTCCCTCTTTATCTATCAACATGTATGTAGCTAAGGATTTTATCTGCAGTACGGGAACTCTTTCTTCAATCCAGATATTAATTGTATTTGGAAGCTTGCGCTTTATGTGAGATACCTTTATATAAGGTAGCTTTTCTAGAGACTTTTCAGCATCGTTAGTGCTTACCTTAAATAGATTTTCTCCTATATTTATTCCAGAAGCATTAATAACTATATCCTTAGTTAAAATCTTATTTCCTTCTAACTTAATTTTATCTATACTAAAAAAATTAGAATTAAAAGCATAAGCAACTAAAATGGTTATAAGAGTCAGCATTAAAACCAATCTAAACATAACTTTTCTTCTATGTCGTTTTCTTTCAACCCTTGTAGTTTTCTTCATCTTATCACCCCAGAAGTTGTCCCACTATTTTATAGCAGCAAAAGCTGCTATTTGACCAATCGGATATCAGCCCCAAGACCCGTAAGAATTTCAATCATACTATCATACCCTCTGCTGATATGATAAATATTACTGATTTCAGTCGTGCCCTGCGCAATCAGACCAGCTAATACTAGAGACGCCCCTCCTCTCAAGTCTTTAGCACTTACCTTAGCCCCAGTAAGCTCTTTTACACCTTTTATAACAGCAACTTTTCCAAAGGTCTTTATATTAGCCCCCATCCGATGTAGTTCCTCTGCTTGCTTAAACCTATTTTCAAATATCGTTTCATTAATTACACTTGCACCATTTGCTACGGTAAGTAAAGCCATTATTTGAGCCTGCATATCTGTAGGGAATCCTGGATATGGAAGTGTTTGCAACATCTCAATAGCAGATGGTCTATTTGGTCCTATAATCTTTAAGGAATTTTTATTAGCATAAACAATTGCACCAGCTTCCTTAAGCTTGGCTATAATGCTCAAAATATGATCTGTCACTATATCTTTAAGATATACTTCTCCCCTAGTCAAGGCAGCAGCAGTCATATATGTTCCTGCCACTATTCTATCAGGTATAATTCTATGATAACAGCTACATAATTTCTTTACACCTTCTATAGTAATAATGCTACTTCCAGCACCATTGATTTTGGCACCTGCTTTATTTAAGTAATTTTGTAGATCTATTAACTCGGGTTCTCTGGCTGCATTGACGATAGTAGTAGTACCATCTGCTGTGACAGCAGCTAACATAATATTCTCAGTTGCCCCTACTGATGGATAATCTAACTGAATTTCACATCCTTTAAGGCCTGCTGTTTTACAATCTAGAAATCCATGTGCTTCTTCAATAACTGCTCCCATTTGTCTAAGGGCTTTAAGATGCAGATCAATGGGTCTAAGTCCAATTTCACAACCACCAGGAAAAGCCAGTCTAACTTCTTTAAATCTGGCCAACATAGCACCCATAATAATAATGGATGACCTCATCTCTCTAACTAATTCTTCAGGAACTTCAACCTTATTTATAGTAGATGGATCTACTGTGACCGTGTCTCCTTCTTTAAGTGTTCTTGCTCCAATTGAATCAAGTATTTTAATCATAATATCTACATCGCGAAGATTTGGAATATTTGCTATAGTACTTACTTTATCAGAGACCACTGAAGCAGCTAAAATTGGCAATACTGCATTCTTTGCACCTTGTATGCTAATTTCTCCGGAGAGTCTATGGCCTCCATTAATAACATACTTTTCCATTCACCCACCTCCATTACACTATATGGATATATTATGCAATGGAAATACTTGGGTTACTTGTTTTTAAGAAGTTCATCAATTTGCGCAGAAATTTTTGAAGCTGCTTCAATATTGCTCAATTTTCTACTATTAATGGACATTGTTTTCAGCTTGTTTTTGTCATTTATAAGACTTATTATATTGTTGTATAAATTTTTTGATGTTAGATCCTTTTCTAAGATTAAAAGAGCTGCACCATTTTCTTCAAAAACTCTAGCATTATACTCCTGATGGTTCTCAGCAGTATATGCCTTTGGTATCAAAATACTTGGAGCACCTACTGCAGAAATCTCAGCAAGGGTAATTGCCCCAGCACTTGTTACTATTAAATCAGCAATATTTAAAGCTTCAGGCATCTCATAAAAATATGGCATGATTTTTATATTTTCATTTACTACTACCTTTTCATCTTTAATTCTATTCATAAAGGAATCATACATTCTACTACCAGTAACATGTATAAGCTGATAATCATCGCTAGATTTATAATTCTTGATAATTTCAAAAAAAGCATCATTTAATTTCTTTTGGCCACCACTACCGCCAAATGAAAAGATGAATGGTTTATCTGGATTGATTTTCAATTTATTATATGCCATGGATTTATCTACTTCAAGTATTTGTTTTCTAATGGGATTTCCCGTTTTCACTACACGTTCAGGATGCTTGAAGTATTTTCTTGCTTCATCAAAAGTTACTGCAATCTTATCTGCCTGGGCTCCTAAAATTTTATTGGTTATACCAGGAAAGGCATTTTGCTCGTGTATTAGAACTGGTATACCCTTTCTTTTAGCCATAAATACTACCGGCCCACTTACATATCCTCCAGTACCTATAACTATATCAGGTTTGAATTGATTTATTATTTTTTTAGCCTCATATAATCCATGTAAAAGCTCTCTAATAGCTATAAATGATTCCTTATTTAATCTTCTTGGCATACCACTTACTCTGATGGTTTTAAAATTAAAACCTGCTTTAGGAACCAGCTCAGCTTCCAAGCCTTTCTCAGTTCCGACAAATAGGATTTCTGCGTTATTATGTTGGTTTTTTATCTCATTAGCTATGGCTAAGGCAGGATAAATATGACCTCCTGTACCTCCTCCAGAAAGTAAATATTTCACTTAATCAGCTCCTATCTAGTTTTGCATATCTTGATATATTTAAAAGAATCCCAATTCCGGACATGTAGAATAATAGTGATGTTCCTCCGAAGCTTATGAAAGGCAAGGTTATACCCGTTGTGGGAATGGAAGAAGTTACTACAGCTATATTTATTAAAGCTTGAACTGTGATTAAGGCTGTAATTCCAGCTGCTAAGTAGCATCCAAAAAGATCATCCGTTTTTAAAGCAATGACTATTCCCCTCCATATAACTACTAGAAATAAAAATAATACTAGAAGTGTACCAAATAATCCTAGTTCCTCCCCAATTATTGAAAATATGAAGTCGTTATATGCTTCGGGTATATAGAAAAACTTCTGTCTACTCTTACCAAGACCAAGGCCTATTAGTCCTCCTGAACCAAGAGCATATAGTGACTGAACTACTTGCCATCCCTTTCCAAGCTTATCAGCGAAAGGATCTAAAAATGTAGTCCATCTATTCATTCTGTATTCATTACCTTTACCTGCGATAGCATAGAATAAAAAAGCTGATGCTCCACATGCAATTACCAGCATATGACTTATTTTCATACCAGCTATAAAAAACATTCCCATCAGTGCACCTGCCAAAGTTAAAGTGGTTCCTAAATCAGGTTGTAGATAAATAAACAAACAAGATAGCCCTATTACTCCTAAAGATGGTATGGTTCCTTCCTTCAGTGTGCTTATTTTATCATTCTTATTCGAAAGAAAAGCTGCAAAGAAAATTAAGGATCCAAATTTAATTGCATCGGAAGGCATAAAAGTAGTAAAACCTAAGTTTATCCATCTTGTTGCACCCTTTAAGGTTATGCCTAATGGAGTAAATAATAAAATTCCAGATAAAAGTGACAATAAATAAATAGGTAATGCTAATTTTTTAAAATACCGATAATTAAAATTCATCATGACTATCATGCCAACAAATCCTACAGACGCTGAAACGAGCTGCTTTCTAAAGAAATGATACCCATCCTTAAAATCTACCATAGCTTCAGGCCAGCTAGCACTAAACACCATAACAATTCCAATAAAAACTAAGGCTACTATAGCTATTAAGAGTATGAAGTCTACAGACTTTTTCCTCAATACCTTCTTATTTCTCTCCATTCTATCACTCCATTAAATTCCTTACAGCATCTTTAAAGTCATTTCCCCTTACCTCATATGACTGATACATATCCCAGCTTGCACAACTTGGAGAAAGTAAAACATTATCTCCTGGTGTTCCTAGCTTATATGATAATTCTACAGCATTTTTCATATTATCAACTTCATAAATGTTTTCAAATCCATTGCTTAAAGCAGCCTTTCTAATCTTTTCTTTAGTCTGCCCTAATAATATTAGAATCTTTACTTTATCCTTGAAGGATTTTACAAATTCATCAAAAGAAGAACCCTTGTCATAGCCCCCAGCTATTAATATTATAGGTGAATTTACTGCCTCTATAGCTTTTATACTGGCATCACTGTTGGTTCCCTTAGAATCATTATAAAATGTAATACCCTTCTTTTCAGCTACAAACTCAATTCTATGTTCGACTCCTCTAAAATAGGATAGCACTTTACGAATAATTTTATAATCCAAACCCATCGCTAAAGCTATACCTATACATCCTAATGCATTCTCAATATTATGCTTTCCAAGAATTTTAAGTTCAGAATATGGCATTAAATTTATGGTTTCTAGCTCACTACTTATTATGATATATCCATCCTTAATGAAGATTCCATGGGATAGCTCTTCCTTTATGCTAAACCAAATAATCTTAGGTTTTATAGTATCTTCTAGCTTTCTTAGTGTAGGATCATCAAAGTTTAATACTATAAAATCATTCTTGTTTTGATTTTTAAAAATATTAAACTTAGCACTTACATAATTCTCCCAATTACCATGCCAATCTAAATGGTCAGGTGTAATATTTGTAATAAGACCAACTCTTGGTCTAAATGTACTTATATGCTCTAGTTGAAAGCTACTACATTCAATTGTAAATATATCTTTCTCTTTTTCATCCCCAATCTTATCCAGTATCCCTGTACCTATATTTCCAACTATATATGCATTTATCCCAGCGGTCTTAAAAATCTCGCCCATTAGAGTAGTGCATGTAGTCTTCCCATTAGTTCCAGTTATTGCTACAAAGTTTCTAAACTTAGATAATCTATAGGCCAACTCAATATCTGTAATAACCTCAATATTATTTTCAACAGCTTTTTTAACAATAGGAACGTAAGGAGGTATTCCAGGACTTTTCACAATTAAGTCTATACCTACTAGATCCATATCATTACAACCTAAATGCATTTCCATAGGTATATCTTTAACTTCTTCTAAAATATCCTTAAGTTTTTCTTCTTCTTTGGAATCTGAAACTACTACATAAGCTTCTTGACTGTGTACAGCCTTAATAGCAGATATCCCAGTAACTCCCAATCCCAAAATTAGAACTCTTTTATTTTTCAAATACATTAGAACCACTGTCCTTTGCTAAATTAAACTCAATATCCCTACAATGCAAAGTATTACTGTTACAGACCAAAATACGCCCACTACCTTGGTCTCCTTCCAGCCTTTATGCTCAAAATGATGGTGTAATGGAGCCATTAAAAAAACTCTTTTTCCCGTTAATTTAAAGGAGGCTACTTGAATAATTACTGATAGAGTTTCAACTATAAATATACCTCCAACTAATGGCAGTATTAGAGGAAGTTTCATCAATATAGCTATTGCTGCTATGGCGCCTCCTAATCCAAGGGAACCAGTATCACCCATAAATACCTTGGCAGGGTGTGCATTAAATATAAGAAATCCTAGACATGCTCCAGCCAATGCTGAAGAAAAAACTGTAATAGGGAGACTTTCCATGCCCCAGCTCATACCAACAATGCTGAAAAATGCTAACACTATAATAGACACTCCAGATGCAAGACCATCAAGTCCATCAGTAAGATTTACACTATTTACTGTTCCTACTACTACAAATACTATGAAAGGTATATAAAATGCTCCTAAATCAAGATATTGATTTTTTAGAAATGGAATAATTATTTTTGTTTCAAAGGCAGAGGTCTTAGATTGATACACAGCCAAAATAACAGCCAATAAAACCTGCGCTAAAAACTTTTGATAGGCTCTAAGTCCTAGATTCCTTTGTTTAACTATCTTGATATAATCATCTAAAAATCCAATAAGTCCAAAACCTAGTGTAGTAACCGTAAGAAGAATTACATCTCTTGTCAATATCCTTTGTCCAGAGGTAAAAACTGTAATAATCAAAGATGTAAATATTATAATTCCACCCATAGTTGGGGTTCCCGATTTAGAAAGATGAGATTGAGGTCCATCTTCTCTTATACTCTGTCCTATCTTGAACTTTTTAAGCATTGGTATTATTATTGGTCCTAATATAAGGCTTATAATAAATGATATTGCTATTGCTCTTACTATATGAAAATAATCCATTTAACTTCTCCTCTCAAGTTCTTTAATCCCTTAGATAATCTAAGACTACCTTTCTTTCATCAAAGGGGTATTTCTTAGTTCCTTTTATTATATATCGTTCATGACCTTTACCAGCCAACAATATAATGTCCTTTGGTTTAGCTATAGAAAGAGCATATTCAATTGCATCTTTTCTATCAACTATGGTCTTATATTCTACATTAGTCTTCTTGATTCCTTCTAATATATCTTGAATTATAAGATTTGGATCCTCCATCCTTGGGTTATCTGAGGTTATAATAGCAAGATCAGCATGATTACCTACAGCCTCACCCATCTCAGGTCTTTTGCTTCTGTCCCTATTTCCTCCAGCACCAAAGACGACTATTTTTCTTTTCTCTGCAAACTGATCCAATACTTGAAGTACATTTTCTAAGCCATCTGCAGTATGGGCAAAATCAATTATTACCGTAAAATCCTTATGTATTGGGACAACTTCAAATCTACCTTCCACACCATCTATTGATTCAAGACCCTTCTTTATTATATCCAATTCTACGTTCAATGCAATACCACAACTTGCAGCTGCCAAAGCATTGTAAATACTAAACCTCCCCGGTACACGCAAGTTAATAGCCACATATTCATCTTTATAGTTTAATAAAAATTTTACACCATCAATAAAATATATTATTTCTGTTGCAAAAACATCAGCTTTACTATCGATTCCATAGGTTATTTTTGAAGTTATATCGATTATTTGCCTTCCATATTCATCATCAATATTAATAATATTGAATCCATGGGTTTTATCAAATAATTTTAACTTGCTCTTAAAATATTCTTCCATGGTTTCATGATAATCCAAATGGTCCTTAGTAAGATTTGTAAATATTCCTATATCAAATTCTATATAATCTACCCTTCTTAGAGAGAGGGCATGTGAGGATACCTCCATAACACATGTAGATATTTTTTTATCTACCATAGATTTAAGTTTTCTGATAAGCTCTAAAGGCTCAGGAGTAGTGTTGCTTAAATCTTCTTGCCTTCCATCCATAAGTGCCCCAGTGGTCCCTATAATTCCTGTACTAACTCCTGAGTTCTCCAATATACTCCTAATAAAATAGGTGGTAGATGTCTTTCCATTGGTACCTGTTATACCTATTAGCTTAAGTTTATTTTGTGGAAAATCATAGAATCTAGATGCCAAATATCCTATAACATCATAGGAATCCTCAACCCATATAAAGGTAGCACCGCTTATTAATTCAATTTCCTCACTAAGAACTATGGCTATTGCACCCTTATCTAAAGCTTCCTTAATGTATTTGTGACCATTGTTTATGAAACCTTTTTTTGCTATAAAGAGAAATTTTTCATTTACCTTTCTTGAATCGTCTTCAATTCCCAATATTTCTATGTTAAGACTTCCAGAAATCCCTAACACCCTATATCCTTCAATAAGTTCTCTAAGAATCATAACACTCCCCCCAATCATACTAATTAATTAAAGGCAACTAATAAGTCGCCTTTAATTATCGGAAGTTAATATAATTAGTCTGAAAAATCAATCACTATAGTAATATTCTCGCTTATTTCCTCTCCTGCGTTAGGAGATTGGCTAATTGCCTTTCCAGAGCCATTTAATGTATATTGTAGGTTTAATTTATCAAGAGCGTTTATTACCTCTTCCTTAGTTTTACCAAGCATATCTGGCATAGTTATAGTTTTAGGCTTTAGGTTAAGATACAAGTCAACTATGGACCCCTTTATAACTTCTGTACCTGGTAATGGGAATTGGTCTTTAATAATCGATTCAGTCGTTATTTCCAAATATTCAGTTGTATATTTCAAGCCCAAATTGGTTAGGGTCTTTCCAGCTTCTCCAATCTTCATATTTCTTAAATCAGGTATTACTACCTTTTCATCAATTGATTTTAATTCATCTTCAGTAAATACTTTGGAAACTTCCAAGTAATTTAAGGTATCCGAAACTAGACTATTAGCCACAGGTCCCCCTATTGTTCCCCCATAATAAACGCCAACAGGTTCATCTATTATTATGAGTGCTGCAATCTTTGGATCATCTGATGGCGCAACTATACCAAAGGATGAGATATACTTTCCATCAACATATCTACCATCTATTATCTTCATTGCAGTACCAGATTTTCCACCTACTCTAAAACCTGGAATATATGCACGTCTTCCTGTACCATCCTTTACTACACCTTCTAAAAGCTTTAATAACTTATTAGAAGTATCCTCTGATAATACCTTCCTCCTTACCTCTGGAGCGAAACTTTCAACTACATTTCCTTCATAGTCTATAAGTTCCTTAACCAACCTTGGTTTCATAAGATTACCACCATTTGCAATAGTTGAGAAAGCATTTACCATCTGAATAGGTGTAACGGCAATTCCATGACCATATGAAAGTGTAGCAAGGTTTACTTCCTTTATAACCTCCGGCCCAGAAGGAATAATTCCAGGAGATTCACCTAATAAATCAATCCCTGTATTTTCACCAAAGCCGAATGCTTTAATATATTCATACATTTTTTCCTTGCCTACCTGCCTGCCCATATTTACAAAAGCAACGTTACAAGAGTTAGCAAAAGCTTCAGAAAAATCTTGGTCTCCGTGGGGGTCATACCAGCTTGCACATTTCAGAACCACACCCTTAATATCCCTTACAAATCCATCGCAAAAATAATGGGTGCTTAGGTTAGCCCTATTTTCTTCAAGTGCTGCGGCAGCTGTCACCACCTTAAAAGTAGAACCAGGTTCGTATATATCATTAATAGTGAAGTTTCTCCACATATCGTACCATTTCTCTTGAACCTCTTCTACAGGTAGCTCCGCCCACTGAGCTTTTGTTGATTCATCTAAAGGCTCTCTTGGTGAGTTTGGATTATAATCTGGCTTGTTTGCCATAGCAAGTATATCACCTGTAAAAGGATCCATAACAATAATAGCAACATTTTTTGCTTGGGTATCTATCAAGGCTTTTGAAGCTGCCTTCTCAGCAAAGTGTTGTATGGTTTCATCTATTGTCAGTACTACAGATAAACCGTCTGTAGAATCATATATTTTCTCCCCATCATATGGCATTTGCCTATTAGCAGCATCTGTAGTTTTAACCCATTTTCCAGGTATGCCGGATAGATACTTATCATATGTTTTCTCCACTCCATAAAGACCGTTGTTATCGATATCAGTAAAACCAAGTATGTAGGATGCAAAATTCCCATATGGATAATATCGCTTACTCTCATCAACCACTGTAATTCCTCTAAGATTAAGCTTTCTCAATTCAAGTGCTTCATCTCTAGTAATCCACTGTTTTATCTTTTCCGTACTAGTTTTTTTTGTAAGCTTTTTCAGCACTTCTTCCTTTTCCATTTTAAGCACTTCAGCAAGGGCATTCGATGTCTCTTCAGGGTTTTTAATGTCAGCAGGTGTTGCCCATACAGTATATGCTGTTACACTAACTGCAAGTTTCTTGCCCTTTCTGTCATATATAATCCCCCTGTTGGATTTTATACTTATCCCCTTAGTCCATTGCTCTAAGGCTCCTTTTTTCAACTCTTCATTTTTGAAAACCTGTAAGTAAAATAACCTGATTCCTAGTAGTAGTACAATAGTTGATACTACGCCTAGAATTATTCTAAGTCGTTTTTTAGTAATTTTTTTAGGATGCTGCAAAATCAACCCCCCTCAGCTGCCCTATTTAAATACGCCCTTTAAAACATCAGTAAAACCACCTGTGGCAACCTCCATTTCCGTATCATCTACAGAAATATATACTATCTGTCCTTCCACTGGATAGGTCATGCCTAGGTTATTTATAGCTTCTTCACTAATTTTAGTAGTACTTTTACTGCTTTCCAAATCTCCTTCTAAATTAGCTTTTATTTTCTCTAATTCAACTACTTCTTTTTCCATTCTAGTTATCTCTAATCTTGTCTCAGTTATTTTAGCATAACCAGAGAGTATAAACAAATTTGTAGCAAATAAAATAATTGCAGTAGCAAAATACATTCTTTTATTTAGTGCATTCTTTTTCTTTACTTTGATTTGTTGTTTTTTTGGATTTATCTTTTCTATCGGTTCAGGATAATAACTATATTCAGCTTTTGCTACTAACAATTTATTCTCCCCCTTATGTTTTTATACCTAAAGTTTCTCTGCTATACGAAGCTTTGCCGACCTTGATCTTGGGTTGATTTCTAACTCCTTCAAGCCAGGTACTATTGGTTTTCTAGTAATTATTTTAATCTCCCTTTTCTTATCACATATACACTTAGGATACTCAGGTGGACAAATACAATCCTTAAATAATTCCTTAAATGCTTCTTTGACAATTCTATCTTCAAGTGAATGAAATGTAATTATTGCTAATCGACCACCTGGATTTAATAAATCAACCATTTTTTTTATGGAGTTACTTAATACTTCCAACTCCCTATTTACTTCGATTCTTATAGCTTGAAATGTCTTCTTAGCAGGATGATGTCCTTCCATCCTAACAGCTTTAGGTATAGCTTTCTTAATAACTGTCACTAACTCTAGTGTTGTTTCTATTGGCTTTTCATTTCTTTCACTTACAATGAATTCTGCTATTCTCTTAGCCCATCGATCTTCCCCATAGTCTTTGATTATTCTTTCCAGCTCATCTTGAGAATACTTATTGACTACATCCCAGGCCGTTAAGCTTCCGCTACTATCCATTCTCATATCTAGTGGGGCGTCTTTATTATGAGAAAATCCTCTTGATTCTTCATCCAGTTGGTGTGATGAAACCCCTAAATCCAATAGTATTCCGTCTACTTTAAAAATCCCTAGTTCTTTAACTACTCTATCTATATTTTCATAATTACTATGTATAAGATGAATTTTATCCTTGTAATCTGCTAATACTTCACTTGCTTTATTTAATGCATTTAAATCCTGGTCAATTCCCACTAGCTTACCACTTTTAATTCTTTTAACTATTTCCAGTGAATGCCCTGCTCCACCAAGGGTTCCATCCACGTAAATTCCATCGTCCTTTATATTAAGTCCCTCAATAACTTCATTTAAGAGTACTGATACGTGATGAAACTCCATATTATCTCCTCCATTTAAATTCCAAGCTCAGCCATTTTTTCAGCTATGGCATCGTAGCTTAAATTATCATCTTCAGTATAGCTAGTCCATTCTTCCTTGCTCCAAATTTCAATTCTTGTCGATACACCGATTACAACTGCATCCTTATCCAGTTTTGAATGCTCTCTTAAATTATTTGGAATTAAAACTCTTCCCTGCTTATCCAAAGCGCATTCTGTGGCTCCTGAGAAGAAAAATCTGACAAATGCACGGGCATCTTTATTTGTAAGTGGAAGGGATTTCAATTTGTCCTCTATTACTGACCATTCATTTTTAGGATAAACAAAAAGGCAGCTATCTAGACCTTTAGTCATAACGAATTCAGCACCTAAATCTTCTCTAAATTTAGATGGTATTATAAGTCTTCCTTTATCATCTAATGAATGTTGATGTTCACCTATAAACATACAACTCTCCGCCTTTTTATTATTTTACCACTTTCCCCCACTTTATACCACTATGATACTATTCTATACCATTTTTATAAATCCTTCTATACTTTTGAATAATCCTTTATATTTTTTAGGACCTTAGTCCTATTTT
>CAZAJU010000041.1:0-17598 GCA_964485455.1 uncultured Tissierella sp. | reverse complement strand
TTGCGAATACTTAGGTTCCAGGATTTTTATTTGCTCTAACTGTCAAAGATGAGATATTAGCTTTAACTTGTCAATTTAAATATCAGAGGTAATTGTATATCGATTACTTCAAGCCATACCGAAAAGCTAGGGGTATATTTTAAGCTCTTTATTTTCTTATTTATGGAGCATCCCAATATATAGTTGTAATTATTTCACTTCTATTAATTGCACTTATATATGTTATAATATCCCCATAGGAGATGAATAAAATGTTTAAATTACTCTTAATTATTCTTATTGGATATTTAATGGGCTGTCTTCAATGGTCCTATATCCTGAGTAAGAACATTAAAAAGATAGATATCCGGTCTCTTGGAGAAGGAAATGCAGGGGCATCAAATACAGTAAAACAATTTGGCTGGAAAATGGGGATTGCAGTAGCTCTATTGGATATCTCTAAAGCTATTATATCCTTAATGATTATAAAATACTTAATTCATATTTCATATTTAGAAAACAATATGATTAACCTTTATCTAAACGGTGCAAGTGTAATCCTTGGTCATAACTATCCCTTCTTTATGGGATTTAAGGGCGGAAAGGGTACTGCATCCACTTTAGGAATGATGTTTGGAATCAATATTTGGATGGGAGTAGTAGGATTTTTTATTATTCTAATCACTACATTTGCAACCCAATATATTGCCTTAGGAGCTTTAGCTTTAATAGTCTTCCTTGTTTTAGCTACGATTTATTTGGATTTTGGTAAGGCTTGTATACTAATATCCATATTATTAGTCCTTCAAAGTGTTATTAAGCACATACCTAATATTAAGCGTATAAAGGAAGGAACAGAAAATAGGCTAAATGACTCCTTTAAGAAAAAAAGCAAGGCATAATAAAAAGGTGATATAAATGAAACTAAAAAATCTTATTAAAAATAATAAATTACTATTTAGACTAATTACATCCTACCTGATTACCTCAGTGCTTTTAACAACCATTTTAATGATTGTAGTAACTAGTTTTATTTCAGGAAGAATTACAGATTCTACTATAGAAGCTGCTTCAAGTCAATTAAAGCAATCCTATAAAACAATATATTATACATTAACGGATATTTATGGAGATAATTATGACCTATGGACAAGAAATCCATTAATTCAAAATGCACGTTCTAATGAATTATCCCGTGAGGAAGTTATTCAAATATCAAATCATCTCAATAGAGAAACTATTAAAAATGATTTAGTAGAATCCCTTTATCTAATAGATAGGTCTTCTAATAAAGTCATCTCAAATGTTTCAGATCATAGCACTGAAGATTTCTACGACCAAGATGCTTTGGAGTTATTTAATAAATATGAGCAAAACTTCAATGCATATAAAAATGAGCTCTTTTACCCCAGAACATATCTGTCAGAAACAGATGAATCGTCCAAGAATTTGATATCAATAGTTTATGCAAATCAGGATTCAGAAGGTAAATTAAATAAAGGACTTATAGTGAATATAGATCAAAATGCTCTATCGGAAATAGTAAATGATACTAGTAATTCGTCAAGTATGATTATTGTAAATGGGGCTGGAAAGATAATCTCCGATTCAAAAGGCAGATTTGGAGAAGTACTTCCCAAAGATGAGTTTTACTACTCAATTGCCAACAGTGAAGAGATTGAAGGAAGCTTTACAGCAGATTATTTTGGAGAAAAATCCTTTGTAACCTTTAAGAAGGCTACTGATTTAGGCTTTGTATTTATAAGCATTACCCCATATTCATATCTCACAAATGAAGTTATTAAGGTAGATATTTACCTAGGATTATTTTTTATACTCTTTATGATAATTAGCATAATTATAAGCACAATCTCTACTAAAAAGATATACGATCCATTAAATAATATTATTCAAAGAATGAAGGATAATCCATCCATAGATTTGATCTCAGGAGATGAATATACCTTCTTGGATGAAGCCTATAATAATCTATTACTTAAGAACAAATCATCCCAAATACAAAGAGTCTTTAATGGAAGCTTCGGAGATAATTCCCTCCATGTTCTTGGATTTAAAGAAAATCATAAATTTATGGTATTTTCCTTAATACCAGATGATGGTCAGGATTTAACTCCTGAAATTATGGAGAAAATATTAGAGTATATAAATTCCAGTTCCAATATGCAAGGTACTTTAACCTCTCCAAACTGTATAAGCTGCATTATCCATAATGAAGAATTCTCAGATAAAAAAATGGAAGAAATTATGGATAGTTTATTGAATCTACAGCATATTATTTCTGAAGAGCTTGGTATTGAAACATCTATTGGTATAGGTACTATCGTCAATAACCTGGATAGCATAAAATTTAGCCAAAGATATTCTATACATGCAGTGCAAAATGCTTTAAACAGTGGCGATAGCCAGATAGTATCATATTCTGATATAGAAAATAGCAAGGTAGCTGCCAGCTTAAATAAGGATAATATAGCTGATAGAATTCAAGAATATGTTGATAAGAACTTTACAAGGAAGGATTTCTCCGTTGATGAAATCAAAGATGAGATTCAGCTTTCTCTTAGCTATATTAGGCAAATCTTTAAGGAAGAGAAAGGAATTACCTTAAACGATTATATTTTAAACCTTAGAATAGAATTATCAAAAACTCTATTAATATCTACTGATAAAACAGCAAAAGATATCGCAGAAGATGTAGGTTATTATGATAATAGATATTTCTATACTCTTTTTAAAAAGAAGGTTGGCATGACTACAGATGAATTTAGAAAGTCTATGAGAGAAGAACAAACATTGTAAATATGCGGATTGTAAGATTTTAGACACAGAGTTTTAACACATGTTTAAGATATTACAATCCTTTATTTTAGCATTCTTTTGTCTTTTATTCCTTACTCATTAGTAATACAATTAAGGTGTAAAGGAGATGAAATAAATGAAAAATTTTGATATGAAAAAAATATTTACAATGGTAGCCGGAGCATTAATTATTGCTTTAGTATTTACAATCATACCTGGTGGATTCTTTGCTAGCGCAGCTGAAGTAAGTCCAGAAAAAGCTGAGGTATTTGCAATTGATGCACTAAAAGTTGAAAATAAAATCGAAGAAGATAAAGATGGTATGATTATAAAAACCGAGTTAAATCGAAGAGAAAGCTTCTATACTGTAACAATAAGAACTGATGACTATGATTATGAACTAATAGTGGATGCCAATGATACAGCTGGTAAAGTAGTAAAAATTGTAGAGATATCCGTTGATAATGAAACAGAAAGGATTATAAGAGATTTAGAGGAAGAGGAAGAAGAATTAGCAAAAGTAAAAGAAGTAAAAGAACCAATCTTTGAAGAATTTGATGAATTTAAAGAAATTGCTGATAAAAAAGATGGAGTAAATTATCTAGATGAAGATGATTATCTAGATCATGGTGAAGAGAAGCCAACAGCTCAAGCAGAAGTAAATGAAGTACTAAGAGATGCTAAGAAGGCTGCAATAAATGAATTTAAGGAAGCAGAAAATAAGGTTGAGGCTAAGGAAGAATTCAAGGAAGCTAAAGCTCTTATAAAGGAAGTTAAGAAAAATACTCAAGATGACATTAAGGAAAATAAAAATGCATCTGAAGAAGATGACGATAAGAAGCCATTAGTTCAAAAAAACTTTATTACTGAAGATAAAGCATTAAGTATTGCATTAAAAAGCTTGAAAATAGATACAGATAATGATATTAAGAATATATCTGTAACATTAGAGGATGATAATCCACCTGCATACGAAGTAAAATTTGAATATGAGGGTATGAAATACGAATTCTTAATTCATGCTCAGACAGGTGATATTCTAGATAAAGATATGGAAGGATCAGCTTCTAGTCTTAACAAAGGGCAAGAAAATAAGGAAAATAAAGAGAAAACCAACAATGGAAAAGGCAACAACTAATATTTGATAATCTCATTAACATTTTTCAATAAACCTCTTTATCCCAAAAGCAATCAGGAAACTGATTGCTTTCCCCTTTTTTGAATCAAGTATCTAAAAAGAATGTAAATCTGTTCATATTATGTTAACATAATACGTATATACTTAAATGAAAAGGGGGAATACGATGATTAAAGCTCTATCTAAAAAGAAAATAATTATAATCGGCATAAGCCTTATGGTTATAGCACTAATTTCATTTAATATCTTTAAACCCAAGGAAGGCAACTATACAGAAGAAGTAGCCAAAACTCAAGATATCGTCACCTACTATACCTTTGAAGGCAATATTGGCTCTGATGAAAGCCAAAATGTAGTATCCAAGAGCAACCTATCAGTTAAAAAATTTCATGTTAAGGAAGGAGATATGGTAAATGTTGGCGATCTACTCTTTGAGTTGGATGATAGCAACATAGCTTCTTCCATAGAACAATCAAAGGCAAGTGTAGAGCTGGCAAGAATCAATCTTGAAATGGCAAAGGGCTCTTCAAAGGACCAGCAAATAACACAGGCAAAATTAAACCTTAATACATCAAAGGTAAATGCCGAACAAGCTCAGGGTTCAGCTAAGGAACAACAGATAATCCAGACTACTAATGCTCTGGAATCAGCCCAATCAGCCTACAATAGCGCTAAGCTTAATCTAGATAGAATTCAAGGCCTCTATCAGATTGGTGGTGCTGCTTTAGTAGAGGTTGAACAGGCTCAATCTGCCCTTGATTCAGCTAGAATGCAGCTAGATGCAGCTCAAAACTCATTTGACAATATGGAGAGCAATATAAATCAGAATATAAGCCTTGCAAATGAGCAATTTGAGGCTGCAAGAAGAAATTATAACTCCCTAGCAGAAAGTTTAAGTCAAAATATCCGCATTGCTCAGGAACAGCTCAATCAAGCTCAAGCTCAGTATGAATCTTTGTTAAATCAGGCAGAAGATATGAGAATACTAGCAGAAGCTAGTGGGGAAGTTTCTGAAATACATGTAGTAGAAAATGAGTCTCTAATTATGGGTAGCCCAATAATGGATATAGTAAATTTTGATACTCTTGTAATCACTCTTAAAGTGGATGAATATGATTTAAAAGCTTTGTCACTAGGTAAAGATGCAGAGGTTATCATAAGCTCTTTAGATGAGAAGGTAAATGGTAAGGTAACAGATATATCAAAGCAAGCCATGGTAGAAAATGGAGTATCTTACTTTGAAGCCACCATAAGCCTTGAAAAAAATGAAAACTTAAGGGTTGGACTGTCTACAGAGGTTAAAATACTTAACGAAAAGGCTAAGGATGCAACGACCATATCAATGAAGGCAGTTCAATTTGATAATGAGAATAAGCCATTTGTATACTACCGGGAAGGAAAAAGAAAGGTTGCAACTAAGCCTATAAAGATTGGAATAAACGATGGAAATACGGTACAGATTATAGAAGGCATAGAATCTGGCGAAACCATTTTAGTTCCACCACCTGAAATGTGGAACGTTATGATGGGTCCTCCAAGAGAGGTGGATTAAAATGGATGAAGTCATTTTAGATATGAGGGAAATTGTAAAGATCTACAAAATGGGAGAAGAAGACCAGATGGTTCTAAAGGGTGTAAATCTAGAGGTTCACAAGGGAGAATTCATATCCATTTTGGGGCCTTCAGGTTCAGGTAAATCTACCATGATGAATATATTAGGGTGTCTAGATACTCCAACTTCAGGAACATATATTTTAGGTGGAAGAAATATTTCAGAACAAAGTCAAAAACAACTGGCAAAAATTAGAAGTAAGGAAATAGGGTTTATATTTCAGAGTTTTCAGCTTCTTCCAAGACTAAGTGCCAGGGAAAATGTAGAGCTGCCACTAATTTATGCAAATGTTCCTCCTAGTGATAGAAAAATTCGGGCTGAGGAAATGCTTAAGAAAGTAGGGCTAGAAGACAAGATGAACCATCGACCTAATCAGCTTTCTGGTGGTCAGCAGCAAAGAGTGGCAATAGCTAGAGCCCTAGCTAATAATCCTACTATACTACTAGCTGATGAGCCTACAGGTGCCCTGGATCAAAAAACAGGTAAACAGGTTATGGATTTGTTCACCGAACTAAACAATGAAGGAAATACAATCATAATGATAACCCATGATATAAATGTAGCAAAATATGCAAATAGGATTGTAAATATTCTGGATGGAAACCTGTATGAAGGTGATGTGAGCTATGCTTAGAGAAAATATTAAGATGTCCTGGAAAAATATTTTAAATAATAAAATGAGGTCATTTCTTACAATTTTAGGTATAGTAATAGGAGTTACAGCTATAATTGCTCTAATCTCTATAGTTCAGGGAGTAATTGATGAATCCAATCGTCAATTTATAGGGATGGGAACAGGAAGGATTACAGTCCAGGCCTTCGGAACTCCATTAAAGCAAGGACTATCCTTCAATGATATTGAAAGACTATCAGAAATTGAAAATGTCACAGGTGTCTCCCCAAATCTGTCCCTTAATACTTCGGTAGTAAAGGATAATAATGTGATAGAAGATGTTAAAGTAGAGGGTAAAAATGAGGTTTATTTTAAAACCACTGAAGATGTAATATCTAGAGGACGTGTCTTTAACATTCTCGATATGAATAGTAAGAACAAGGTAGTACTTATTGATTCAAAGCTATCAGAATCCTTATTCTTCGGTAAAGACCCTATTGGAGAAAACATTATAATAAATGGTACCACATATTCAATAGTGGGCATACTTAAGGAGGATTCCTCAAACGATATTATGTCCATGATTGATTCAAGTTCTTCACCTAACGGAAAGGCTATGATACCTTATACAACCGCCATGGGATTGGCTGGTGTTGGTAATATTAACACCATTGAAATTATAGTTGATGATACAGATTTGATGGACCCAACAATAGATAGAATAGAATCCGTACTAGATCAAGCATTTAACTTTAAGGATGATAGCTATAACCTCATAAATTTAGACAACATTCTTGAGGTCATGGAAACTATGCAGGGAATGATGACAGCTATGCTTACAGGAATAGCAGCAATTTCCTTATTAGTTGGAGGTATAGGGATTATGAATATGATGCTAGTTTCAGTAACAGAGAGAACCTCAGAGATTGGACTAAGAAAGGCGCTAGGCGCAGAGCCTAAAAGCATTCAAATCCAGTTTTTACTGGAATCCATATTCCTTTCTTTATCCGGAGGAATTATCGGCACTATACTAGGATTGTCTATTACCTATATTGCATTTAAGGCTATCGATATACCATTTATAATTAATTACTCGGCAATAGTTTTAGGAGTTGGATTTTCAGCTGCAATTGGAATCATCTTTGGTTGGGCACCGGCTAGAAAAGCCAGTATGCTAAATCCTATAGATGCCTTAAGAAGTGCATAAAAAGATAACCCTTAGGTTTTTCCTAAGGGTTATAGTCGTTATTCTACTTCAATACCTGCTCTAGATTATTTTAAAGCTTTTACTTGGATAGTTTTCTACTACCTGGTTTAACTAACTCAATCTTTCCATCCTTACAAATCGGACAATTCTCTGCTTCATAGGATATTACTTCAGTGGTGTAAGCAGCTTGAAGCTTACATCCAAAGTCTATGCTTCCATTAGATCTATCTACAAGAACTGCTACACCTACTAACTCAGCTTCATGTGCTTTAACTATATCCATTACCTCACGAACAGAGCCTCCTGTAGTTATTACATCTTCTGCTATAAGTACTCTTGCTCCCTTTGGAATTGAGAAGTTTCTTCTAAGGGTCATCTTTCCATCTTCTCTTTCAGCAAATAAATTCTTCACGCCAAGTTGTCTAGCAACCTCATAGGAGAATATTACGCCTCCCATGGCAGGTCCTATAACCACATCTATATTATCATTTTTAAATGCCTCATATATAATGCTGGATAATTCTGCAGTATATTCCGGATACTCAAGAATTCTTGCACACTGCATATATTGATTGCTGTGTCTACCTGATGTTAATAAAAAATGTCCTTCCTGTAATACATTTATCTCTCTTAATATTTCTTCAACTCGTTCTCTAGATATCATCTTAACCTCCTAAACACTATAACTTCTTCACTCTTAGTTCTTACTTCTTACTTCTTACCTCTTACTTCTTACCTGTTTCTCCATTGTTCACTGCCTTTGACTAAATTATTCCTCTAATTTCACTTAAATCCTTAATGTTATACTTATGACAATAGTTAACTATCCCTTCAAGTACATCTATAGTAGCCCTAGGATTTGAGAAATTAGCAGTTCCTACTGCTACACCTGTTGCTCCTGCTAGTATATACTCTATGGCGTCATCTCCATTCATAATTCCACCCATGCCTACAATAGGGAGCTTCACGTTTTTATGGACTTCATAAACCATTCTTACCCCAATAGGCTTAATAGCAGGTCCTGATAATCCACCTGTAATATTGGCAAGTATAGGCTTTCTTTTGTTAATATCTATAACCATTCCTGTTACTGTATTTATTAAGGATAGGGCATCTGCCCCTCCTGCTTCTGCTGCCTTAGCTATTTCAACTATACTTGTTACATTAGGGCTTAGCTTTACGATGACGGGATGTTTAGCGTATTTTTTAACCTCTTTGGTTACATCCTCAACACTTTGGCAGCTAGTTCCAAAGTTTACTCCCCCTTCTTTGATATTAGGACAGGAGATATTTAATTCTATAAGGTCTATATCTGCATCAGCTAACCTTTCTACTACTTCACAATACTCCTTAGTGGTCTTTCCAATGACATTTACCACAATCTTAGTATCGTATTTTCTTAAAAAAGGAATATCCTCATTAATAAAATGCTCTACTCCTAGATTTTGTAAACCGATAGCATTTAGCATTCCACCATAGGTCTCAGCAATTCTTGGAGGAGGATTGCCTATCCATGGATTTGTGGCTATACCTTTTACAACAACTGCACCTAACTGGTTTAAATCTATAAATTCTGAGTATTCCTTACCTGCACCAAAGGTACCGGAGGCAGTCATGACTGGGTTCTTTAGTTTTACTCCTGCAATATCTATTTCTAGATTCAAGTTCTTATACATCCCATACTACCTCCTCGCTCCAGAATACCGGTCCATCAACGCATACCTTTTTATAATTCCAGGTATTTTCATCTTTAATTCTTACAACACACCCTACACAGGTTCCGATACCACAGCCCATTCTCTCTTCTAAGGAAAGCTGAGCTTTTATATTTTGCTCTTCTGCCCAATCAGCTACTGCCATTAGCATAGGTTTTGGTCCACAAGCATATAGCATTTTTCCTTTTGCTTTGTCTTTTTTAAGTAGGTCTACTACCGTTCCCTTCATTCCTTCACTTCCATCATCTGTGGCAATCAGCACTTGGACTCCATGCTTTTCAAACTCTTCAATTAGATAAGAATTGCTTCTAAATCCTAAATAAACCTTCTTTTTACCCTTTAATTGCTTAACCAGCTCCAATAGTGGAGGAATTCCAATACCTCCTCCTACTATTATGTGCTCATCTACTTCCTCATCTATTTTATATCCATTGCCTAATGGTCCCAAAAGCTCTATATATTCTCCAGCCTTTATCTTAGAAAACTCTTCGGTTCCTTTGCCGACTACACCATATACAAAGGTAAGGGTACTATTTTCCTTATCGATTTCACATATGCTTATAGGTCGTGGTAAAAGTCTACTTCCTTCTCTACAATAAAGATTTACAAATTGTCCTGCCTTGGCAGTGGACTCCATCCTATTTGAAGCCACTACCATCTTAAATATGCCTGGGGATATTTCTCCGTTCTCCAATACATAGGAATGTAGCTTCGCTCTTTTGTTATCATTACACATCTTACTCAGCTCCTAAATCAATAATTCCCACCTTACTTGCATCAAGGTTTGCACCCATTACGTCAAGCAATCCCTTTACAGTATCTAGAGATGTAAATACATTTATCCCTGCTTCTATTCCTGCTCTTCTGATTCTAAATCCATCTGTATTTAAGTTTCTACCCTTTGTAGGTATATCTATGACCATATCTACCTTTCCGTTTCTTATCTTATCGATAATATCATTAGAACCTTCACCTAGTTTCTTTATAACTTCAGATTCAATGCCTTCCTTCTTTAGGAATTCAGAGGTTCCTTGTGTTGCAACAAGCTTAAATCCTTTAGCTGAAAATTCCTTTGCTAGAGGCAAGAACTCCTCTTTGTGATGATCACTGATAGTGGCTAAAATGATTCCTTTATCTTTAGGTATATCCATACCAGCCGCTAGGAATCCCTTATATAGAGCTTCCATAATATCATAGCCTACACCAAGAACTTCACCTGTAGATTTCATTTCAGGTCCAAGACTCATCTCTACATTAGGAAGCTTTTGAGTAGAGAATACAGGAACCTTAACAGCAATCATTTCAGATTCCTTATACAATCCAGTTCCATATGGTAAGTCCTTAAGCTTTTCACCCAACATAGCTCTAGTTGCTAGCTCTATCATTGGAACACCTGTTACCTTACTAATATATGGCACAGTTCTACTTGAACGTGGATTTACTTCTATTATATACAATTCACCATTATACTCAATATATTGGATATTTATCATACCTTTTACCTTAAGGGCAAGAGCTATCCTTCTAGTCTCTTCAACTATCTCATCCTTAATCTTTTGCGAAACATTCTGTGTAGGATATACCGAGATAGAATCTCCTGAGTGAACCCCTGCTCTTTCTAGGTGCTCCATGATTCCTGGTATTAGTATTTCATCTCCATCACAGATAGCATCTACTTCTATTTCCTTACCTAGAAGGTATCTATCTATTAAGACAGGATTCTTCTTATCCTTCACAAAGGCATCTGATAAGTATCTCTTAAGCTCAGTTTCTCCATAGGTGATTTCCATGCCCTGACCTCCAAGTACATAGGAAGGTCTTACTAATACAGGGTATCCAAGGGAACTTGCTTCATTTATTCCTTCCTCTAGGGACCAGACTGCCTTTCCCTTAGGTCTCATAATTCCTAATTCTTCAAGTAAAGCATCAAACTTTTCCCTATCTTCAGCTTCATCTATTTGCTCAGGTTTGGTTCCAAGTATAGGAATATCTATTTCCTTAAAGAATTTTGCTAGTTTTATTGCTGTTTGGCCGCCAAATTGAAGTATAAGTCCATCAGGCTTTTCCTTATCGATGATATTTAAAACATCTTCTTCAGTTAGGGGCTCGAAGTAAAGCTTATCTGCTACATTAAAGTCAGTGCTTACAGTTTCTGGGTTGTTATTTACTATGATGGTTTCTATTCCCGCTTTCTTTAATGCAAGTACACCATGAACTGAACAGTAGTCGAATTCAACTCCTTGACCGATTCTTATTGGTCCAGAGCCTATTACCATAACCTTCTTATTATTTGAAACTTCCGCCTCATCATATTCATCATAGGTAGAGTAATAATATGGTGATACTGCATCAAACTCTCCTGCACAAGTATCTACCATCTTATATACAGGTTTAATATTCCATTCTTTTCTCAATTTATATATATCTGTAGGGGAACAATTCATCAAATCTGCAATGCCCTTATCTGAAAAACCCTTCTTTTTAAGACTTCTTAAATATTTTTCATCCATTTCCTCTAGGGATATTCCCTTTAACTTTTCCTCTTCTTCAACTATCCACTTTATCTTTTCTACAAAGAAAGTATCCATTCCTGTAATCTTCGAAACCATGTCAACCCTATAATTTCTTCTAAGCATCTCAGCAAGGTCGAACATTCTCTCGTCATCAGGAATCTGAACCTTGATTTTTAGCTCCTCTAAGGATCTTAATGATGATGGTTTATGGTTTAATGAGTACTTACCTATCTCTAAGGAACGAATTCCCTTAAGAAATGCTGCTTCAAAGCTGTTTCCAATGGCCATAACCTCTCCTGTAGCCATCATCTTGGTTCCTAGACTTCTTTTACCCTCAGCAAACTTATCAAAAGGCCATTTAGGAATCTTGGCTACTACATAATCTATGGTAGGGTCATAACAAGCATAGGTGCTACCAGTTACTGCATTCTTGATTTCATCCAGTGCATATCCTAGGGCAATTTTCGCAGCAACCCTTGCAATTGGATACCCCGTTGCTTTAGATGCTAAAGCCGAAGAACGGCTAACTCTTGGATTTATCTCTATTACTACATACTCAAAGCTTATAGGATTTAATGCAAATTGTACATTGCAACCACCTTTTATCTCTATGGCATTTATAATATCCATAGATGCCTTTCTGAGCATACTAGTTTCATATGCAGTAAGGGTCTGAGTTGGAGCTACTACTATACTGTCTCCTGTATGAACACCTACAGGGTCTACATTTTCCATGTTGCATACAGCTATGGTATTTCCGTAAGAGTCCCTTATAACTTCATATTCGATTTCCTTCCAGCCTTTTATGCTCTTCTCCAACAAAACCTGTCCTGCACGGCTTAGGTGGAGTCCTTGTGTAAGGATTTCAATTAATTCCTCCTCAGTATCAGCTATTCCGCCCCCACTTCCTCCAAGGGTATAGGCAGGTCTTACTACTATTGGGTAGCCAAGTTCTGATGCAACTCTTAACCCATCCTCTAAATTAGTCACTATATCACTTTGAATAATAGGTTGATTTATTCTTTCCATTAATTGCTTGAATCTATCTCTATCTTCACCTTCTTTAATGGATTCGATAGAGGTTCCTATTACTCTAACATTGTACTTATCTAGTATTCCTTTATCATAAAGCTCTACGGAAAGGTTAAGGCCTGTTTGACCACCCATACCAGCTATTAAGCTATCCGGTCTTTCCTTAGCGATTATCTTTTCAATAAATTCAGCTGTCAATGGTTCAATATAGGTCTTATCTGCAACTCCTTTGTCAGTCATTATAGTTGCAGGGTTTGAATTCACAAGAACTACCTCTACTCCATCTTCCTTTAGAGTTTGACAGGCTTGAGTTCCAGAATAATCGAATTCCGCCCCTTGACCTATTACAATAGGACCTGAGCCTATAACTAAAACTTTCTTTATACTATTATCTCTTGGCATCTTCAAAACCTCCTATTGCATCTATAAAACCTTTAAAAATTTCTGCATCAGGACTAAACTGAACACCTGATACAGGAAGGTCCTTGTGCATAATCCCCTCTACGGTCCCATCGTTTATATTTCTGTAGGTAATTACAACATCCTTTGGCAGTTCTTCACCAACGATATAACCATGATTTTGATTTGTTATAAGTATCTTTCCACTAGATAAGTCCTTAACAGGATGATTTGAACCCCTATGTCCATATTTTAGCTTAAGTATGTCTCCTCCCATAGCCAATGCTAACAACTCATAGCCTAGACCAAAGCCAAATATAGGTTTCTTACCAACCAGGTCTTGGATGGTTTTTAAGGATTCCTTCACTAGTGTAGGGTCTCCTGGACCTGCTGATAATATTACTCCTTGAGGATTGTCTTGGAGTATTTCTTCACTAGAAGTATTAAAAGGATATACTGTTATTTTAAGGCCTATATTCTTTAATATATTGATTATGCTCTTCTTGCTACCGAAATCTACAAAAGCTACGTGCATACCATTTCCATCGATAGTATATTTTTTAGTTGTGGAAACCTGTTCTACTGCATCAAGATTATGATAAGCTTTAAACTTATGCTCTATCTGTCCTGGCGATAGGTCTCTTAAAGTGATAATTCCTGTCATAGTTCCGTTATTACGTAGAACTTTTGTAAGAGCCCTTGTATCTATGCCTTCAAGGCCTATTATTCTATTTTGTTTTAAATATCCATGAAGCTCCATTTCATTTCTCCAGTTGCTCGGATATTCGGCATTTTCCCTTACTATAAGAGCCCTAATCTTAGGACCATCTGATTCCATATCATCAAGGTTAATACCGTAATTTCCTATGAGTGGATAAGTCATAGTCACTATCTGTCCATAGTTTGCAGGGTCAGTTATTATCTCCTGATATCCTGACATACTGGTATCAAAAACTACCTCTCCGATTGCTTCCTGTAAGTATCCAAATGCCTTGCCTTCAAAAACAGTACCATTTTCTAATATCAATGTGGCTTTCAATTTATTACCTCCTGCAAATCAGCTTTCATATCTAAAGCAGCCTTTCTTGCTGCTAGCCCAAATTCTTGTTCACTATATTCATGTTTATACTTGTCGCTCTTATAGGCTGCTATAATCCCTCTAGATGAGTTTATTATAGCCCCTAAGCCCTTATCATCAAATACACCCTTTAAATCCTCTGCCTTTGCTCCCTGTGCTCCATATCCAGGTACTAGAAAGAAGGTATGAGGCATAAGTTGTCTTAGATTCCTTCCCTCTTCAGGATGGGTAGCTCCTACTACTGCTCCCAGAAGACTATAACCATGTTTTCCGATTAGGTCTTCTCCCCATTGGGATACTAATTTCCCAACTCTTTCATAAAGCATCTCCCCATCTGTTACAAGGTTTTGAAGCTGTCCACTATTAGGATTAGAGGTTTTTACTAATATAAACAAACCTTTATTGTAGTCTTTACAATCTTTCTTATAGGGCTCTATAGAGTCTACCCCAAGATATGGGTTTATGGTAATAAAGTCCTCTTGGTATACCTGAAATAGTTCACCATCAACCTCTACTCTTCCAATATGTCCATTAGAATAAGCCTCGGCTGTAGATGCAATATCACCTCTTTTAATGTCACCAATTACAACAAGGTCCTTAGACTTTGCATATTCTATAACTTCTATATAAGCCTTTAGGCCGTAAGAGCCAAATTGCTCAAACATGGCTACCTGAGGCTTAACCGCAGGAACTATATCATTTACTGAATCGATTATCGTTTTACTGAATTGAAGGAATGATTCTGCAGCTCCCTTTGGTGTCCTGCCGAATTCCTCAAAGCAAGCTTCCTTAATATGAGCCGGTACATAGTCAAGCCTCGGGTCTAGTCCTACCACCGTTGGATTTTTAGTTTGTATTATCTTATTAATCAATGCATCTATCATTTTTATCCTCCATTCAAATAGACTATTTCCTATCATTATATAATACCCTAAAATTTTAAACAAAAACAAAAAGCAATAGGTCTGTGAATATATCACTGATCTCCATTGCTTTTAAGTATTTCAGGTATTAAATTTTTTCGCATAACAAAAATAAAGTACACTTACTGTAATCATCATTTTTCCTCCTTGCTGGTCTCTCTGTACCAAATTAAAGGTTGCTCTATTAACTTGCTGTGAAGTAGTTTAACATATAGATGATTAAGTTGTCAATATATATTTTCATTAGTATAGAATTAACTTCTTGGGTTTGCCACCTCTACAAGAACCTTGTTACCCTTTATTCTCTTGTTGTTAACACTATCAACTACAAGATTAGCATATTCCTTTTGTACTTCTACAAAAGTAAACTTATCATATATATCAATATCGCCTACATATTTCTTATCTATATCTGATTCTTGAAGTATAGCTGATAATATGTGTCTTGGGCTTACACCTTGTTTATTTCCCATATTTATATATAGTCTGGTCATGCCCTTAGAACGTCCAGTTCCTCTTGGATTCTTTCCTTTTGATCTATCTCTGTCAGTTTGTCTATCTCTATTATCCCTATTATCTTTATTTCTATCCCTATTGTCGTTGCTGAAGCTTTGCTTTTTACCATAGTCAACCATATCTAATTCTTCATGGGATCCTAGGCTGTTTTCTACCATGTAGAACTTCAATAGAGCTGCTGCAATATCCAAGGATGTATAATCCTCTTGAAGCAAATTATCTATTAGTTTTTCATATTTTGAAAGCTCACCCTTGTCTATCTCTTCCTTGATCTTATCAAGCATTGAAGTAGTATATCTAGCTTCAATATCCTTAAGAGTAGGTAAATCTCTTCTTTCAATCTTAGTCTTTGTATATCTTTGAATATCCTTAAGCTTATAGATATCCCTTCCAGCAACAAAGCTAAAAGCTCTTCCTTCTCTTCCTGCTCTAGCAGTTCTACCTATTCTATGAACATAGTACTCTTCATCCTGTGGCATGTCGTAGTTGATAACAAGGTCTACATCATCTACATCAAGACCTCTTGCAGCAACATCGGTAGCTATAAGAATTTCAATAGTACCCTTTCTAAATTTGCCCATGACAGTATCTCTTTGGGATTGCTTCAAATCTCCATGAAGTCCATCAGCAAAATATCCTCTGCTCTGTAACTCTTCAGTAAGCTCATCTACCTTCTTCTTAGTATTACAAAATACAACAGTAAGCTTTGGGTTGTACATATCCATTAGCCTTGAAAGTATTTCAGTTTTCATATGTTGCTTCATTTCAAAATATGCCTGCTCTACATTTGGAACTGTAAGCTCCTTGTGCACTACCTTTATAAACTCAGGGTCAGTCTGATATCTGGAAGCAAACTTAACTATTTCTTGTTCCATAGTAGCTGAGAAGAATATAGTCTGTCTAGTTTCCGGTAATGTGTTCATAACAAGCTCAATATCATCTCTAAAGCCCATATCAAACATTTCATCGGCTTCATCTAGTACCATAAGCTTTATATCGTCAGTCTTAATTGTCTTTCTTTTAATGTGGTCTATAACTCTTCCTGGCGTACCGATAACTATTTGAACTCCTGCCTTAAGAGCCCTTAATTGTCTTTCGATTGGCTGTCCTCCATAAACTGGAAGGATCTTTAAGCCTTTTTTAAACTTACCTAGATTGCTTAGCTCCTCAGCTACTTGTATTGATAGCTCTCTAGTAGGGCAAAGTACCAAAGCTTGAATTTTATTTTCTTTTGGTTCTGTCATCTCTAAAATCGGTATACCAAAGGCTGCTGTTTTTCCCGTCCCGGTTTGCGCCTGTCCAATAACATCTTTTCCGTCCAATAAAACTGGTATAGCCTGACTTTGAATAGGAGACATCTCCTCAAAACCCATAGCCTTAATTCCCTTTTGTAATTCCTGTGATAAATTAATATCCTCAAATCTTATTTTTTCCATTAAACTGCATCGTCCTCCTTAATCTTTAACCTATTAAGTATATCTTTAATTCCAATAAATAGCAAGGTTAATCTTTTTTGGGAAGTAGGGAGATTTTCACCTCGTTATAATATACTACAACTAGTTTGATCCTATTAATTATTATTAGCTAAATATTAGTATTTAATCAAGATTTGAAAATGTAAAACATTGATTATATTATTTCAAGAAAGATTAGAATTAGATTAACAATTAATTTTTATTTGATGGCAAATTTGTAATCATTCTCTACCTCGATTGATGCTATGTTTAATTTTATAGTAAGTATGCTCAATTAATTTGGGAAGTAAATAGCTTACCAATGCAATAATAAAGGTCTTATGTATTTCTATACCTATAAAAAAATGATTGAATATTAGAAAGAATACAATATACATTAACAAACGTATCAACATCTAATCCTCCCATAGTCTGTTAACATTCATTTTTACCATATAAGTCTAGAACATTCTATATTTCTATAATATCATCTGTCTTTAAAAAATACAATTTTTAGGGGTTCATTTTTGTATGATATTTCTAAAACAAACTATTGATAATTGCCACTAGAATAGGTAAGATATAGAAGATAATTCACGGTT
>CAZAJU010000040.1:0-17881 GCA_964485455.1 uncultured Tissierella sp. | reverse complement strand
ATGGAACTCAGTTCTTTGATGCAGCTGCTAAGGTAGGACCACAGTTCCCTGATACCTTCTATATGGTTATAAATAGTGAAACTGGCGTAGAGCCAAATGTCGGTGGAATAGGCGTTAGAGAGTGGGAAGGTGGCTACATCGCAGGAATCATAGCTGCAATGAACACTGAATCTAAGAAAATGGGAGCAATAGGCTCATTCCCATTCCCAGTAATAGCTGGAACTCTTGATGCATTTGAAGCAGCAGCACAAACTATAGACCCAGCAATCGAAGTTACAAAAACTTATGTAAACTCATGGGAAGACATACAAAAGGGTAAGGAAACTGCACTTGCTATGGCAGAGGCAGGAAGTGATGTAATATTCTGTAGTGCTAACCAAGTAGGATTAGGTTCCATAGAAGCAGCTAAGTCAAAAGGCATTAAGGCTGTAGGATATATAGCTCCTCAAAATGAAGTAGCTCCAGGTACTGTAATTTCAAGTGTTACCTATAACACACCTGGATTATTTAAATCAACAGTACAACAATTAATAGATGGTAATCTAAAGCCAGTTGGACAATCTCTAGGCTGGGCAGATGGTGTACTAGATATGCAATGGTCGGACATGGCAACTCAAGAAGTTAAAGATAAAGTTGAAGCAACTATAGCTGAGCTAAAAGCTGGAAATATTGAAAATCCATATAAGGGTGAATAAATAAAAAGGAACTATCCCCTTGTTCCGAATAAATAAAATGGACCTATAAAGGTCCATTTTATTTTATACAAATAGTTTTATTTAAGTTCGCTAAGTTCCTTAGCTATTTCAGCTCCAAGTTTTACGTTGTTATAAACTAGTTGAATATTTGATTCAAGGCTTCTACCTTCTGTAATCTTTTGAATCTTATCAAGTAAGAATGGAGTGATATCTTTACCTACAACCCCAAGCTCTTCAGCTTCCTTAACAGCATTTTCTATAACAGTGTCTATTTCAGCCCTATCCATAGAATACTCTTCAGGAATTGGGTTAGCAATTAGCATAGCCCCTTTATAGCCTAAATTGTCTTTTGCTTTTATAGCCTTAGCAATCTCAAGTGGAGTTTCCATACGATAATCTACTTTAAAGTCGCTTTCTCTTGTATAGAATGCTGGAAGGCAACTTGTCTTATATCCAATTACTGTTACACCTTTTGTTTCTAGATATTCTAAAGTAAGTCCTATATCAAGAATAGATTTAGCCCCAGCACACACAACATTTACATCAGTATTTGCAAGTTCTTCTAAGTCTGCGGAGATATCCATAGTCGTTTCTGCGCCTCTATGAACACCACCAATTCCTCCTGTAGCAAATACCTTGATTCCTGCCAACTTTGCGATAATCATAGTAGCTGCAACTGTAGTAGCACCATCTTCCCCTTTTGCAACAAGGACCGGAATATCTCTTCTACTAGCCTTTGTAACATCTAGACCTTTTTTACCTAAGTAGTCAATCTCTTCTTCTGAAATACCAACTGTTAGCTTTCCTTTAATAATAGCAATAGTAGCTGGAATCGCGCCATTATCTCTAACGATTTTTTCTACTTTCAATGCAGTTTCAACATTTTTAGGATATGGCATTCCATGAGAAATTATGGTAGACTCCAATGCAACAACTGGTTTTCCTTTTTTTAATGCCTTTTGTACTTCTTCTGATATTACTAAATAATCCTTCATCTTATTACCTCCAGTTATTTTCTATTATTTTAATTATACTATCTTCTGATATGTTTTTACTTACTGTGTCTTGTGAAAGTAAAGTAATATTTGATGCTGCCAATCCTGCCTTAGCCGATTTTTCGATATCAAAACCTTTAATATAAGCCCAGATGACACCAGCTAAAAAGCTATCACCTGCTCCAGTTACATTTACAATATCTTTAGTAATGGAAGGCAAGACGCCTTTATTTACACCATCAGTGTAGTATACCCCCTTTGGTCCTAGGGATATGTAGATCTGTTTTATTCCCCTTTGGATAAGTAAATCAGTAGCCTTTACAAGGTCATCATCATTTTCTATATTTATGCCTGATAGCATTTTAGCTTCAAGTATATTTGGCTTTATGCCGAATATATTATGAATATTGTCCTTTAGTTTTTCAGCCTTAGTAATTGATACAGTATCTACAAAAATTGGAACCTTTACATTGTCCATAATATATTCAAGGGACTCTTTAGGAATGTTAGTATCACAAACACATGCCATGGAACCATTTATTACATCTAGCCTTTCTTTCAAGAAGTCAGGTGTAATCATATCATATATACTCATATCATTTATTGCAACGGCCATTTCTCCATCCTCATCTATAACCGATAAGTATATAGAGGTACGCTTATCCTCAAGTATAATAGAATTATTAAGACTCATATTTAAATCTTTACAACTTTCTTGAATATCTCTTGAATAATTGTCTCCACCTAAAATCGAAATAAATTCAATATTTATTCCCATTCTACTTAGGTTTTCTGCAATATTTCTGCCAACACCGCCAAGTGAAGTAGTGATTATACCGGGATTGGAATCATTGGCATTTAACTTATTCAAGGTTTTGCCAGTAATATCCACATTTGCACCACCAATAACACTAACGTATTTCTCCAAGCTATCACCTCCAACATAATATCATTTATAATTATACCCATTTATTTCATAATGCACAATTATTTAGTTAATTATTATATAGTCCCTAGATGGAGTGATTTAAAAATTATCTATGAAATGATTTCGAGTGAAAGAAACCGTTACAAAGTTGAACAATAAATTGACGCTTATCTATATATAGTAGTATTATATATATAGAAGATCATCTATATAAGAAGAGTAAATGTTAGTATAAATTGGATAGGAATTTAAAGATCTACAACCATCATGATAGTATTTTAATATAGAACAAAGTTAACATATTATGTAGGGAGGCTTTAAGTATGAAAATTAAAAATATCAAAAAGTCAAGTTGAGGATCAGGAGATGATTCTGTTAGTTCGACAGAACAGATATCCCTATGCCCTATATGCAATGGAAAAACTAAAGCAGTTAAAGATATTACAGTTAGGAGCTTTGTGCAAAACTCTTTGAAAAGCAAGATGGAAAATGGAAATTACCATATTTGCTTAAATAAAGATTGTGATGTTGTTTATTACAATTCGGATGGAGATGAAATATTTTATAAAAATCAAATGAGAACTCCTATCTGGTATAAAAAAGGTGCTGATCCTAAATATATATGCTATTGCAAAAGGATCACTGAAGAGCAGGTAATTGATGCTGCCTTAAACAAGGGAGCTAAAACTTCACAGGATGTTTATAGCCTTTCAGGTGGCATGAAGGTTTCAAGGTGCGACATTCTTAATCCTTTAGGTACGTGTTGCTCTGATACAATGCAAAAAATTATTGATAAAACACTAAATTTAGATAGGAAAGGTGAATTGGAAACTATGAGTAATAATTCGGGATGCTGTTCAGGAAGCAGCGGATGCTGTGGAACAAGTCAAGAAAAAGTACAGGTAAAAAAAGAAGCTAAAAAGCAACTTGATATTGATTTCTTATACCTTGATTTATCAGTATGTGAAAGATGTCAAGGAACAGAAACAAACCTTGATAAAGCTGTTGATGAGGTGTCGGTGGTATTAAAGTCAGCAGGTTATGAGGTAAATGTAAACAAGGTAAATATAATTACAAGGGAACTTGCAATGAAATATGAATTTGTAAGCTCGCCGACAATTCGCTTAAACGGAAAAGATATTGCATTAGAATTTAAGGAATCCTTGTGTCAGGATTGTGGAGACCTTTGTGGCGATAGTGTGGATTGTAGAGTTTGGGTATATGAAGGTGTGGAATATAACGAGCCCCCTAAAGAGATGATTGTAAATGCTATTCTCAAGGAAGTTTATGTTGGTGGAGTATCAACTGCTTCTAAGAAAGAGGAATATGTATTGCCTTCTAATTTGGAAGTCTTTTTTCAAGGATTGGACAACCAAAATAAGAAATAAAGAATCCTAAATTACTATCACAAAAGGCCGTCTATTGGTGGAATAATCATTGATTATTGTGAGAAATTACTATATCATTAGAGTTGTTAAAATTCTATAATAGAATATAGGATGAATTTGTAGAGGATATGGGTGATATAATGCGAGGAGATATTGTAATAGTTAAAAGTGGTGGAGATATCGCTACAGGGATTATTCAAAAGCTTCATAGAACCGGTTTTAGAGTACTCGTATTAGAAATTGAACGCCCGACAACCATAAGAAGGACCGTTTCCTTTTCTGAAGCAGTGTTTAATGGCTCAACTATAGTAGAGGAATTGGTAGCAGTAAGAGTTAATAATCAAAAGGAAATTATAGATGCATGGGAAAAGGACTATATACCCCTTATAGTTGACCCCCTTGGTGAATATATACAAAAGATAAAACCTATGGTCGTCATAGATGCTATAATAGCTAAAAAAAATTTAGGTATGAAAAAGGATATAGCACCGTTAACAATTGGTATAGGACCAGGCTTTTGTGCAGGTGTAGATGTTGATGTAGTAATTGAAAGCAACAGAGGCCACAATTTAGGAAAACTCATCTACGATGGATTTGCAGAAGCTAATACAGGAGTGCCTGGAAACATTGAAGGCTTTACAAATGAAAGGGTAGTCTATAGCCCTACTGATGGATTGTTTAAAGCATTGCATGAAATTGGAGACCTTGTTAAGAAAGGCGATATACTAGGGTATGTAGGCGATACTCCGGTATGCACTCAAATAGATGGGGTGCTTAGAGGAAGTATTAGAAATGGCCTAATGGTAAAAAAAGGATTAAAAATCTTGGATATAGATCCTAGATTAGATGAACTGGAAAATTGCAACAGAATATCCGATAAGGCTAGGGCTATTGGGGGGGCTGTCTTAGAGGCTATTTTCATATGGAAGAATAATAGTAAAAGTAAAATGGATAAACTACAATCGCTGGGCTAACCCAGCGATTTTTATGACCTAACCCAGTGAACGATAGTGAGCTGTAGGTAGGTCAAATGCAATGAGCACAAAATTTGCACGAGTAAAACGAGTAACAAATTTGAGTTGCGAAACTGCATTGTGAATTATTTTTTCATATGATATGATACTATTACTAGAAAAGAGAATAGGAACGAGAGGTATATTATGGGAGCGTTTAATAATTTAGGTATAAGTACAGAGTTGGAAAACATATTGAACAGTAGAGGAATCACAGACCCTACACCGATACAGGAGAGATCCATTCCTGAATTAGTTAAGGGAAGAGATGTAATAGCTCAAGCACAAACTGGTACAGGAAAGACACTTTCCTTTTTATTGCCACTTATGGATAAAATCGATCCAAGCAAGAATCATATTCAAGGATTGGTTATTACACCTACGAGAGAATTGGCAATACAGATTACAGCTGAAGCAAAGAAGCTAGCTTCAGCAAAAGGCATAGTTATTTTAGCAGCATATGGAGGCCAGGATGTTGAAGCACAGGTTCATAAGCTTAAAAACGGGATTCATCTAGTTATAGCTACACCTGGTAGATTGTTGGATCATATTAAACGTAACAATATTGATATTGGAAGAATTAAAGGCCTTGTTCTAGATGAAGCAGATGAAATGCTGAATATGGGCTTTATTGAAGAGGTGGAGTCCATTGTGAATCAAACTCCAAAGGCAAGACAAACCATGCTTTTCTCAGCTACTATCTCCAATGAGGTTAGAAAACTGGGTAAAAGATTTATGAGAGACCCACTACAAATTGAAATCGAAGGCAAAAATGTGACTTTAGATGAAATAAAACAGGTAGCTATTGAAACTAGTGAAAGAACCAAATTTGATACCTTATGCAGGCTAATTGATGAATTTAGACCATATCTAGCCATAGTATTCTGCAGAACTAAGAAAAAGGTAATAGAAGTCAATGAAAGTCTTCTTGGAAGAGGGTATAACTCTGATGAGCTCCATGGTGATTTGAGTCAGGCTAAAAGAGAAAGAGTAATGAAAAATTTCAGAACTGCTAAACTTCAGATTCTTGTGGCAACGGATATAGCTGCAAGAGGTATAGATGTAGAGGGAGTTACTCATGTTATAAACTATGATATTCCTGATGATGTAGATAGCTATATCCATAGAATCGGACGTACTGGTCGTATCGGAAATATTGGGATGGCAGTAACTCTAGTAACTCCAAGAGATCAAGATAACCTTACTATGATAGATAGAAAGATAAAAGCTGGCTTTAAACCCAAGAAAATGGATGATAAAAAGAGAACCGAAAGAAGAAAAAGTCCTGAAAGAAAACAGGATGAAAGAAAAGGAAAAACAGCTAATAACAAAGAGGAAAAGAAAGTAAACCCTATGGATATACCTAAGAAGTATAGACCAAAAAAGGCTAAGGAAAGTTCAAAGACTTCACCTAATGACAATAGACATAGGTTCAAGAAGAGATAAAGTGAGGAAAATATAATGGCAGAATTCCCTTCTATAGAAGAAGTTAATTTGATGTTAGATGAAATTGCAGAGGAGATTCCAAAGGAATTTTTTAACCAACTTAATGAAGGTGTTATTCTGCTGCCAAAGTATAAACTCCATCCAGAAAGTACAGAGGATAATCCCCTCTATATTATGGGAGAATATAAAAGAAACTTTGCTGGTAGAAACATAGTGATCTACTATGGTTCCTTCCAAAAGCTCTATAATGGGATTTCAGAAACCAAATTAAGAAGAAAGCTTAAAGATACTTTGCTTCATGAATTTACACATCACTTAGAATCCTTAGCAGGAGAAAAGGGATTAGAAATTAAGGATGCCGAGAATCTAGCAAAGTTTAAGGATAGGAAAAATAAAGATTAAAATCTAAAAATATTTAGATTTAAATTACAAGAATCTGCATTATTTTCACTTAATTGGTGATACTATATCTAAGGGAAATTTGCTTTAGAAGGTTTAAACATTAAAGGTAACTGCCTAGCAGTTACCTCAAACCTATAGAATAAGCTGAGATTTGGGGGGATGTCAGTGAAGAGTTTAGATTACTATATGAATCTAAAATATGAAATCGATTTCCGAAAGGATAAAAAGAGTAAGAGATATCTAGTGTCGCTTCCTGAGCTGGAGGGATGTAGCACTGTTGCTGATAATATTGTAGACGGAATGGAACGTATACAAGAGGTAAAGAAAGACTGGATCATACAAGCTCTAGAAAAAAATTACACCATACCAGAGCCAAATTAAGCCACTAAATAAATGAAGGATAGTTCAATAAAGAAGAACTATCCTTCATTTTTATTCCAAAGACTTTAGATATTGAACCTTTAATTATAATTTTGGTTAAAACTTTGTTATTTTCACAATACAATTACTAATATTGCATTTTAGAGGTAGATTGTATAGGATAGAATAAGAAGTGAAATGAACTTCAAAGAAGGATAGGTGGAAATAATTGGCCGATAATTTAGTTATACTCATGGAAGATATAATAAAGGCGAGAAAAAAATATGACGAAGAAACATTGTCAGTTGAAGAGGTTCTTAATATTCCAAGTCTAAAAGGATACAAAATACTTGGGGGAGAGAAGGGCCTTAAAAATAGGTGTAAGCACATAACCATTTTAGAAACTCCCACAGGAATTAGTTGGCTGGAGGGAGAGGAGTTCCTTCTTACTGCAGGCTACGCCTTTTATTCAGATGAAGAGCGAAAGAATAATATGCTAATAGATGCAAAGAAAAAGGGAGTATCTGCTATAGCAATAAAGGAAAATAGATATTTTGGAGAAATAAGCCAAGACCTTATTAATCAAGCCAACGAATTTAATATACCCTTAGTGACAATTCCTTACGAAGTAGTTTATACAACAACAGTTTCTAATTTTTATGATATGCTGTTTTTTAGAAAAAATGAATATATATTAAGGCTAAACCTAATATATGAGAAGCTTATGGAGCTATCATTTGAAAATAGGGATATTGACGGGATAATTGACTCTCTTTCTACCATTACAAATTTAAGTATAGTATTATTTGACCAATTTTTTAAACCTTTGTCATCTAATGTTGTAATCGATGAAGTTGGGGAGATAATAGAGAATCCTTCCATATTGAATAATATCATCTCAGATATTAACTATAATTTTGAAGAATCAAGAATCAATACTAGATTCAATGAATTTTATATAAGCATTTATCCATTATCAGTGGACAATAAAAAACTAAATCATATGTTTATAATTGGAAAAAACAAGATGGATAGATTGTGTCAAAGTACTGTTGAATACGGCACATCTATCATCTCGTCAAAACTTGAAAGAGATAGATCCACAAGGATTTCTCAGACTAGATTCAATAAAACCTTAGTAGAAATGATGCTAAACAATAAGGAATTGCCTGATGAATTTTATGAAAATGTAAATAGAGAATTAAGTTGGAATGACAATAATCCCTATGTTGGCTTATGTATAAGAATAGATTTAAATAGTGATGAAAATATAGAAGATAGTAAGGATGAAATATATAAAATAATAAATCAAATTATCGGAAAATATAATTATCTATATATAGACAATAAGTCTGATATCTTTTTATTGCTCAATGTAACTAGTCCCGATTATATAGAGGGATTCATACACCAGTTAATGGAATATACAGAAAAAATAAAGGATAGATTGACTGTTTCCATAGGGGTATCAAATCACTGCAAAGAATTGAAAGATATAAAGAAGCTTTATGAAGAATCATATATGGCTATTTTGTTTAGCAACAAGAATATAGTCTATTATAAATCTCTTGATATCATTAGATTGTTGTATCCTCTGAAGGATGGAAATGAAATAAAGGAATACTACACAAGCACAATCAAAAGGATAGAAGAGTATGATGAGGCTAATGGCACTTCCTTAATGAATACACTCGAAGTATTCTTTGATAACAACCATAAGAAAACAGTTGTAGCAAATAAGCTATTTATACATGTAGAAACATTAAGATACAGACTAAATAGAATTGAGGAGATTACTGGCTATTCACTTGATGATAGTGAAGGGATTTTTGCTTTACAGATGGGATTGAAATTAAAAAAATTAATGATGCTGTACTAGTATATAGGTTGTACTTATGAGAAATCATAAATGTACAGCCTATTTTTTATGTTTTTGTCGAATTGTTGTAAACGTTTCGAGTTGATAAAATATTCAGTAATTAATTTAGCATCTTAAAGCAACATCAAGAAAAAGGAGGAACTAAGATGAAGAAAAGATTAGTGACGTTTTTAAGCCTGTTTTTAGCATTTACACTTCTATTAACAGGATGCGCAGGAAGCAAAAAAGATGAAAAAACAGAAGCTCCGCCTGCTGAAGAAAAGAAAGAAGTTGTTGTAGGTGAACCAAAAGCAGGTGGAACTTTGACCATTGCATTGTCAGCATCACCTAAAAACCTTGACCCTGTTAAGTATACAGGTACTTATGAGTCACAAATTATACAAAACGTAGGTGATACTTTAGTTGCTTATAGCATGGATTTATCAAATATAGTTCCTGCAATAGCAGAGTCTTGGACTGTAAGCGAGGATGCTAAAGCATACACCTTCAAATTAAGACAAGATGCTTATTTCCATCCAGGTAAATACCAAGATGGAAGACAAGTTGTTGCAGAAGATGTAAAGTACTCATTGGAAAGATCCTTTAAAGAATCCGCAATGAAAAGACTTGACATGATTGATCATGTAGAGGTAGTAAATGATTTCGAGGTTATAGTACATTTACCTGAACCTAGTGCAGTATTCCTTACAGCACTTACAAACTCAGGAAATATAATAGTTCCAAAAGAAGAAGTTGAAGGATGGGGAGATGAATTCGGTAACCATCTAGTAGGTAGTGGTCCTTTTATGTTGAAAGAGTTCAAATTAGACCAAGAAGCAGTATTGGTTAGAAATGATAAATATTGGGCTCAGAAGCCTTTATTAGATGGAGTAACATTTAAAGTAATTACTGATATGAACCAGAATGCAAATGCTCTTCGTACAGGAGAAATAGATTTTTCAGAAAAACTAACTGGTGAAGCAGTTAAAATCATAAGAGATGATGCGAATGTTGAGTTATTAGAAATGCCAGGACTTCACTTTGCATATATTTATTTCAATCAAGTAACTGGACCAACAGCTGATATCAAAGTAAGAGAAGCTTTAATTAAGGCTATTGATTCAGAAGAACTTGTAAAAGGAATATATCAATATGGTGAAGCACAACCTGCTAAATTACCACTTCCACCAGGATCATGGGGATATGATGCTTCTATAGAAGCTGATGTTCCAACCTATGATCCAGTAGCTGCAAAAAAATTATTAGCTGAAGCTGGATACCCTGATGGATTTAAGACAAAATTATATATATCCAATACACCTGCACGTCTTAAAATGGCAACTATCGTTCAACAATTCTGGAAGACAAATCTAAATGTAGATCTTGAAATAGTTGCTTCAGAGTGGGGAACATTTAGCGACATTGCATCAAAGGGAAATGCAGAAATATTCGGAATGTCCTGGACTTGGTATCCAGATCCGTTCTTCTTCCTTAACAAGATATTCCACTCAGCTTCAATTGGATCACTTGGAAATGGCCAAGGATATAATAACCCAGAAGTTGATAAACTTTTAGATGAGGCTTTGGTTATAACAGACCAAAATGAAAGAGCTGAACTTTATAAGAAAGCTGTTAAATTAATAATTGCAGATAGACCAGGAATCTATTACTCAAATGAAAATGTAACTTGGGGTGTATCTCCTAAGGTACAGGGACTTGTTCAAAGAGCAGATGGAAGTATATTCCTAGTAAATGAAGAAGTCAATGTTTGGAAAGCAGAATAAGAATATGAATTTACAAAAGGCTTAAAGTATATATCCTTTAAGCCTTTTGGCTATATTAAATGTAAACAGAAGGTGGTGTAAGAATGATTAAGATGATTTTACAGAGACTAATTCAAATAATCCCAACATTGTTGGTTGTTGTAACTATTACTTTTGTCCTTACTAGAATGATTCCTGGAAATCCTGCGGCAGTTGTATTAGGCCCTCAGGCTTCCCTTGAGGAAATCGAAAAGATGGAAGAAATGATGGGTCTTAATGACAGTCTCGGTAAGCAATATATTGATTATCTGAAAAATGTAATTAAAGGGGATTTTGGTAAATCATATTCCTATAACCAACCAGTAGTTGAATTGATTACTGAGAGGATACCAAATACTCTTTTGATTTCCCTGACAAGTTTGGTGATTGCTATTTTAATTTCTATACCCCTTGGAATTATAAGTGCAATAAAACAATATAGTGCATTTGATTACATAGCCATGGTATTTGCCCTTGTGGGTGTATCTATGCCTATATTTTGGCTAGGTTTGATGCTGGTCTTGGTCTTCAGTGTAAATTTAGGTTGGGTGCCTTCTCTTGGAATGGGTTCCTTAAACAATGGTTTGTGGGATGTCATAAGTCATATGATTCTTCCAGTTACTTGTCTTGCTACAATACCTACTGCTACATTCACTAGAATAACTAGATCCAGTATGTTGGAAATCATCAACAATGATTTTATAAAATCCTTAAGGTCGAGAGGTCTTAAAGAGAGAGTTATCATATATAAGCATGCCCTAAAAAATGCCTTGCCGCCTATAGTTACGGTTATTGGACTTCAGCTTGCATCTGCATTTACAGGAGCTATCTTAACTGAAACCATATTTTCTTGGCCTGGAATGGGAACCTTGATTACAGGAGCTATAGAAAACAGAGATTATATGCTGGTACAAGGTGCAGTATTGATTACTGCAATGGCCTTTGTTTTTGTTAATTTATTTGTTGACCTAATATATATGATAATAAATCCAAAGGTAAACTTTGAAGGTAAGGGAGGTGGAGCATAATGGAAAGAAAAACAGATAATCTAGGAGGACAAGCACATGCTGCCATGCTTGAAAAAGAGAGAAGATCAAACAATGCATGGAATAAAATCAAGAGAAATAAAACTGCAATGGTTGGATTGTTTATTGTAATATTTATGCTTTTCTTAGTTGTCTTTGCTGACATTATAGCTCCTTACGATCCCAATGAGTTGAGCTTAGGAGATACCTTTCTAAAGCCAGGAAGCCCTGGACATATTTTTGGAACTGATGAATTTGGTAGGGATCTTCTTAGCAGGATTATATATGGTTCAAGAATTTCAATCTTAGTTGCCGTTGGTGCTACTTTTGTAGGTGCCACCATAGGAGTCCTTCTTGGCTTACTATCAGGATATGCTGGAGGATTAGTGGATACCATTATTATGAGGATTATGGATGGGATGATGGCCTTTCCTTTCATATTGCTATCTATAATTCTAATGACTATTTTAGGAACTGGTGTATTCAATGTAATATTAGCTGTTGGAATAGCTAATATACCAAATTTTGCCCGAGTTGTAAGAGGGCAAGTTCATATAGTTAAAAATGAGGATTATTGTAAAGCAGTTATAGGAATAGGTGCATCCCATTCAAGGCTGTTGTTCAGACACATACTTCCAAATACTCTATCTCCGATTATAGTGTATGCAACTCTAAATACTGCTGGCTCCATAATCTCAGAAGCTGCATTGAGTTTTTTAGGCTTGGGAATAGCCCCACCGACAGCTTCTTGGGGAAATATACTTAGAGCAGGGAAGGAAGCACTAAATACCTCTCCTCATATTGCGACTATATCCGGGATATTTATACTATTGACAGTGTTGGGCTTTAACTTGTTAGGTGATGGAATAAGAGACGTCTTAGATCCAAAAATGAAAAAGTAGGTGAATCAATGGATTATAAAAAAATTGTACAAGAAAAAGTAGATGCCATAAAGCCAGAGTTAATAAATTTATCAGATAAAATATGGAGTAATCCAGAATATAATTTTCATGAGTACAATGCTTCTAGAGAATTTGCTGATCTTTTAAAGCTTTTTGGATTTAGGGTAGAAACAGGAATAGCAGGACTAGAAACAGCTGTAAAAGCTACATATACCAGTAAAAAAGCTGGTCCAAATATAGGCTTTTTCGGTGAATATGATGCTGTTCCAGGGATGGGGCATTCCTGTGGCCATAATCTAATGGCTGCCATGTCTGTTGGAGCAGGAATAGCTTTAAAAGAGGTAATTGAAGAGCTTGGAGGAACAGTGTCAGTTTTTGGCACACCAGCTGAAGAAGGCGGTGGAGGAAAAGTGATTATGCTTGAGCGAGGTGCTTTTGATGAGCTAGATGTTGCCATGATATTGCATTCAGCTAATGAAACAGTTGTAAATGACATATCCTACTCAAAGACCGATATAATTGTGGATTTTTATGGTGTAAAAGCCCATGGAGCAACTTGGCCTGAAGAAGGAATCAGCGCACTTACACCTGTCTTGGAATTATTCAACATAATAAATGCTATGAGGTTAGAAATAGCAGGAAGAGGTACTATTTTAGGAATTATCACTAAAGGTGGAGATGAGCCTATCTTTATACCTGATTATTGTCAGGCAAAGTTTACCGTAAGGTCCTTTGATATGAAATATAAATTCGAACTTTTAAATAGATTGATTTCTACATGTGAAAATTTAGCTTCTATAACTAAAACAAGATTTGAATATAAAATTGATGGATATTCCTATGAAGATATAAGAAATAACCCTGTCATAGAAGGCTTATTAGAAACCAATTTCAAGGAGCTTAAAGAAGTTGTGGGTCCAAGAAGAAAAGAACTTGGAATCGGTTGTACCGATATGGGAAATGTAACCCACAAAATCCCAGGCCTACAATCCTACGTACAAGTTGTACCTGAAGTTCGTGGTCATACCTTGGAATTCCAAGAGGCAGTTGGTGGACCAAAAGGGCACAAAGCTATTGAAATTGGTGCAAAGGCTATGGCTATGACGGCAGTAGATATTTTGCAGAATGAAGATGTTTATAAAGAAGTTAAAGAATCCTTTGAAGCTATGAAAAAGAAATTTGAATGGGAGGAATAAATATGGCTGATATTGTATTGGAAGTTAAAAACCTAAAAACTTATTTATTCCTTGCCAGTGGAGTAGCAAAAGCAGTTGATGGAGTAAGCTTTAGCATTGAAAAGGGTAAGACTCTAGGCATAGTAGGGGAATCTGGGTCAGGTAAAAGTATGACGGCTTCATCCATAATGAGATTACTTCCTAAGAAAATCGGAAAAGTAGTCGATGGTGAAATCAATTTTGATGGAAAAGACGTACTAACATTCACCAATAAGGAACTAATGGATTTTCGTGGAAAGGATGTAGCTTTAATCTCTCAAGACCCTATGACTTCACTTGATCCGGTTTTTAAAGTTGGATCACAAATGGTGGAGATGTTAAGAGCACACAATAACATATCTGTTGAAGAAGCAAGAGCCATAAGTATAGAATCCCTGAAAAAAGTAGGAATATCAAACCCAGAGAGTAGAATGGATTCTTACCCTTATGAGCTTTCTGGAGGTATGTGCCAGAGAGTTATAATCGCTATGGCAATCAGTGCTAAACCAAAGCTTGTAATAGCTGATGAGCCTACTACAGCCCTTGATGTAACAGTTCAAGCACAAGTTTTAAATCTTTTAAAAGAGATGCAGAAAAACCTAGATACTTCAATCATGCTAATCACTCATAACTTAGGAATAGTCTGGGAGATGTGTGATGATGTTATGGTAATGTATGCTGGAAAAACAGTTGAATATACTACGGCTAAAGAATTGTATTCCGATGCCCTTCATCCATATACCTGGGGTTTATTGGATTCCATTCCAAAGCTGAGTCATGAATCTAAGTCAGAGCTGACTACAATTCCTGGGACTCCTCCTGATTTAAGATTGACGGGTAATAGCTGTAATTTTTATAATAGATGCCCTTATGCAATACCTGTTTGTTCTGAAAAGGTTCCTGAGCTATTGGAAATCCGAGAGGGACATTTTGTAGCTTGTCATAGACAGACTAAAGAAAGCACTTTGGTAAGAGGGGAGGGACCGAAAAATGCCTGAAAAACCTATTCTACAAGTAGTAAATCTAAACAAAACATTTAAACTTAGGAAAAACAAGCTTTTTGAAGAACAGAAAATTCTCCATGCTCTTAGCGATGTAAGCATTGATATATTCGAAGGTGAAACTCTGGGAATTATAGGTGAATCGGGCTGTGGAAAGTCAACCTTTGGTAGATGTTTAGTAAGACTTCATAATGCAACATCTGGAAAGATTCTTTTTGACGGTGAAGATATAAACGATAAAAAAGGTAGTGATTTAAAAGCACTAAGAAGAGATATACAGATGATATTCCAAGACCCTTACTCTTCCTTAAATCCAAGAAAAACCGCAGGGGATATCATTGAAGAACCTTTGATTGTACATGGTATAGGTGATGCTAAAACTCGTAAAGAAAAAGTTGTAACATTAATGAAAGAGGTAGGACTTAATGACCAACATATACATCGTTACCCCCATGAGTTTTCTGGAGGTCAAAGACAAAGAATAAACGTAGCTAGAGCTTTGGCGCTGAATCCAAGAATAATTGTATGTGATGAACCGGTTTCAGCTCTTGATGTATCTGTACAAGCACAGGTTCTAAATCTTTTGAATTCCATACAGAAACAATATAATCTAACAATGGTGTTTATTTCCCATGATTTAAGCGTTATTAAGCATGTAAGCGATAGAATTGCCATTATGTATTTAGGTAGAATAGTGGAGGTTTGTAAGGGAGAAGAAATTTACAACAATCCTATGCATCCATATACTCAACTTTTACTATCTGCTATTCCTCCAGAGTCTCCTTTTGAGAAAACTGAAAAGATTGAATTGAAGGGGGAAATTCCAAGCCCTGTTGGAGAACAAGTAGGTTGCCCATTTTCTAGTAGATGTCCACATGTAATGGATAGCTGCAAAGTTGAGTTTCCGCAATTAAAGGAAATCACAGATGGACACAGAGTAGCATGTTTTCTTTACTAATTACAAAATAATTTATTTATAGGAGGTCTACATGAATATTGATAGAGATAAATTAATGCAAATGGCTAAAGATAGGGAAGCAGAACTTATAAAGCTGACTTCGGATTTAATAAAGATCAATAGTGAAAATCCAACAGGAAGCCAAAGGGAAGTAATAGATTTTGTAAAGGAATATTTGAAGCTATCTGGAATTGACCACGAAGAGATAAAGATAAATGATGATTTTCCTTGTGTATTGGCATATATGGGCAACGATGATGGACCAAGCATTATATTAAATGGGCATGTAGATGTAGTTCCTGTTGGAGATTTATCTAAATGGAATTATGACCCTTTCTCAGGTGAAGTTACGGACAAGTTGATACTAGGAAGAGGAACCTCTGATATGAAGGCAGGAGTAGCTGGAATACTCTTTGCAATGAGGCTGTTAAAAGAGTCTGGGGTAGCTTTAAAAGGCAATATCAGATTGCATATAGTTTCTGATGAAGAGACTGGTGGTCAATTTGGGACCAAATGGCTATGTAAAGAGGGCTATGCTGACAAGGCAGATGCTTGCATAGTTGCAGAGCCAACTTCAAACTACACCATCGAAATCGGTCAAAAGGGTTCAAATGAACTGATATTAAAGGCTCATGGTATATCAGCTCATGGAAGTCTTGGAAACTATAAGGGAGACAACGCAATAATTAAGATGTCCAAGGTTTTGAAAAATATAGGTATGCTTCATGAAGTAAGAGGAAAGTTCGGGGATGAGCAAGAAGAGGCTTTAAGAAATTCCAAATACATTGCTGCAAACAAACTCCAAACACCAGGAATCGAAAATGTTATAGACCATGTAACAGCTAGTGTTGGAACCATAACTGGAGGAACAAAGCTAAATATGGTGCCTGATTACTGTGAAGTACATGTAGATATACGATTACCTGCAGGCGTTGATATTAAAGAAGTAGAAGAAAAGATAGAGCAGATGATTGAAAAAAGCGATGTAGAAGGCATGGATTACGAAATAGATTGGAAGTATTATGGAAATCACACATCCATTGACGCACCTATAGTACAAGCAATCAAGAAAAATGCTGAGAAAGTTTGGGGAATAGAAGTCCTACCTGCATACCAATGGGCTTCAAGTGACGCAAAATTTTATAGAGACTTGGGAATTCCAACATTGCAGTATGGTCCAGCAAATACAGAAGGAATTCACTCATACAATGAAAATGTAGATATTGAAGATGTACTAAATGCTAACAAGATTTATCTGTTATCACTATGTGATCTTTTAGGCGTGGAATAAAAATTTATTAACAAGAGGAGGTCATCGAATGGTTATTAAGCAAATCATGGAAGTATATGAAATTCTAGATTCTGCAACTGCTAATGGAAGTCAGATGAAAGCTTACTTAGAAAGCTATGGCGCAGAACATGTGGAAGTCAAGACCATAACTGGGGATAAAGGAAAAACGGATTTCATTCGTATAAAGATTCCAGGAACAAAGGGTAAAACTAAGGGAATGGATGCACCTACAATTGGTATACTGGGAAGACTAGGCGGTATAGGAGCAAGACCTGAAATGATAGGTATGGTATCCGATGCAGATGGAGCGGTTGTCTCACTGGCTGTGGCAGCTAAATTGTTGGATATGCAGAAAAAAGGCGATTATCTTGAAGGAGATGTGATTATTTCAACTCATATCTGTCCAGACGCACCTACTCAGCCTCACAAGCCAGTACCTTTTATGGGCTCACCAGTTGATATGGCTACGGTAAACAAGGAAGAAGTAAATGGAGATTTGGATGCAATCCTATCTGTGGATACAACCAAGGGAAATAGAGTAATAAATCATAGGGGTTTTGCAATATCTCCTACGGTAAAAGAGGGATATATTTTAAAAGTAAG
>CAZAJU010000039.1:0-17888 GCA_964485455.1 uncultured Tissierella sp. | reverse complement strand
CTACAGCTGACTTTATCAGAATTGTAGTTTGGGGAAAACAAGCTGAAAATTGTGCCAATTACCTAGCAAAGGGTAGACTGGTTGGAATTCATGGTAGAATTCAAACAAGTAGCTACACAGACACTACAGGGAATAAAAAATATTCTACTGACGTTGTGGCTAGTCAAGTTGAATTCCTTGAATGGGGAGACAGCACCAACAAACAGTCATCCGGTAGCTTTGATGGCGGCTCCTTTGATTATTCAGGAATAGAAGGCTTCCACCCTGCTGACAATGATGATATTCCATTCTAGGAGGAGGGGAAAAGATGCAAAGAAAATTTAAGCCAAGAAAAAGAGTTTGTGCATTCTGTGCAGACAAATCAAAGGCAATTGATTATAAGGATATAAACAAATTAAAGAAGTATGTTACTGAAAGAGGTAAGATTCTTCCAAGAAGAATTTCCGGAAATTGCTCAAAGCACCAAAGAGAATTAACTATCGCTATCAAGAGAGCAAGACAAGTAGCATTACTACCATATAGTGCTGAATAAAGATATATAAAGAGAGGGCATCCTCTCTTTTTTTATTTAGAATGAAAGTACTACTTTTCTATAGTCACTTTTTTGTATTTGACTAAATATCCAATCCTTTATATTATATTAAAAAGACCTTTTTGTCTTTTTGGTATGCAATAGAGTATAATAGTAGTAATTAATGAATAGAGGTGGATTCTCTGATGGATGAAAAACAGTTTAACTATGACATATTGGAAGTAATAGGTATTGTAATTATAATGACTATATATGCCTTAATTGGAATCTATCTTTTTCCATTAAATTTGATATTTTTTCCTATTCCATTCATATTTATAGGAGTAAGAAGGGGAATTATACAAGGAATATTAAGCTTAGTTGTTGTATCTTTAACTATTCTTTTTATTGTGGATATTCCTAGTGCACTAACTATCTTATTGTTATTTTTACCTTTGGTATATACCATAACTGATGGGATAAAAAATAGAGGTAAAACTACAGAAATACTTGGACTTTCAACAGCTATTTTTTTCGTATCTATCCTGTTATTTTATAGTGTTACACAGAATATCACAGGAATCAATATTATGACTCAGCTAGAAGAGAGCTTTAATCAAATGCTTACTACGCAGGTTGATCTTTTTAAAGAAATGGGTCTTACTAACTTTGAAATCTTAAAAACCGCTGGCCAGCTAAAGGGAACCTATAGATATGTACTATGGGTATTTCCAGTAATAATTTTAGCATCATCTCTTTTTATAAGCTATGCAAACTATTATATATCCATAATAGTATTAAGAAAATCAGGTCTCGGAATAGTATCCATTCCTAGGTTTTCTAAATTTAGTCTTCCAAAGAACATAATGCTTGGAGTAATTATAATGTTTTTGGCAGCACTTATAATAAAGGGTTTTGATATGACCTTTTCTGAACCTCTTATGCTGAATATAGTAACCCTAATATGGATAGTGTTCATGATCCAGGGGTTGTCAGTTTTAGATTTTATGTTTCTTAAGCTAAAATTTAAACTTCCTTTAAGAATATTTATCCTAATGATTATTATTTTATTCAGTCCTTTGGGAACCTTTATATTTTTTATTGGAGCTATGGATACAATTTTCAATTTTAGAAAATTCAATAGGAGTAATTCCTTATAGAGGTGGTCGCCATGAATAGTAAAAACTTATTTAGCTGGTCCGATACAAAGATATATTTGATAATTATAGGGTTAATGGTAAGTGTTATTGCTTTTTATGAACCTGTTTTGGCTTTAATAGGGGGAATCCTCCTAGCCTATCTTATATACTATAACTTGAAAAAAATTCATGAAAAAAATAAGGAATGGGCCAAATATCTAGAGGAATTATCCGATGAATTTGACTCTGCAACTAAGCATGCTATATTTAATATGCCTTTTCCCTTGGTATTAATTGATGAAATGGGTACAATTACATGGTATAACACACCATTTCTAGAATTGATGGTTGAGGATGATATACTCAATGAGAGGATTTATGAATTGGTTCCAGGACTTACTATAGATGATATCCTAAATCAAGAAGAGGATGAACCATTAAATTTGAAGTATGGAACTAAATACTATAAGGTTTATACCAATAAGGTAGATTCAAAAAAGAATAATATTAAGAGTAATATAATAATGCTATATTGGGTTGACAATACTGATTATGTTGTATTAAAGGAAACCCATAAATATGAAAAAAGTATTATTGGATTAATATATGTAGACAATTATGATGATGTAAAAAATTCTACTCCTGATATTAATAAACCACTTGTATTAGCTGAAATAGATAAGAATATCAATTCATACTTTTCTAACTATAAGGGTATTGTTCGAAAGTATGAAAATGATAAGTATCTAATTATTACAGATTATGCTGCCCTTGAAGAAATAGAGGATAAGAAATTCGATATCTTGGATAAAATGAGGGAATTGAACAATGGAAACACCATTCCAATTACCTTGAGTATAGGTATGTGTTCTATTGGTGAAACACCTCTACAATCATATGAAAATGCAAAGGCAGCCATAGACCTAGCTCTAGGAAGAGGTGGAGATCAAGCTGTATTAAGGACAGAAACTTCCTTTGAATTCTATGGTGGAAAATCTAAAGCTATGGAGAAGAGAAATAAGGTAAAGGCAAGGGTGATAGGCTATGCCTTAAGGCAGCTAATAGATCAGACTGATAAGGTTTTTGTAATGGGACATAAAAACCCTGATATGGACTCCTTAGGGTCTGGAATAGGAATATTAAGAGCTGTTAAAAACAGAAACCGAGAAGGGTATCTAATTATTAATGGCGAAAATCCATCCATAAAGAATATATTAGAAAGGCTTAGAAATGAGCAACCTTCTATTATGGATAGACTAATAGATGGAGAACAAGCTAAAGAGCTAATAGATAAAAATTCATTGGTAATAGTAGTAGATAATCATAAGCCAAGCTTTACAGAATCCCCTGAAATTTTTGACTTAGTAGACAAGGTCGTTGTAATAGACCACCATAGAAGAGGAGCGGAATTTTTTAAAGATCCAGTTCTTACCTATATAGAACCATATGCTTCATCTACTTCTGAGCTAGTAACTGAAGTGCTATCATATATGGGAGAAAATACTAATCTTACTAAGTTTGAGGCAGAAGCATTACTTGCAGGAATTACCGTAGATACTAAAAATTTCAGCTTTCAAACAGGGGTTAGAACTTTTGAAGCAGCCGCAACTCTTAAGAGAGCTGGTGCAGATACGACTATTGTAAAACAACTATTTAGGGATGACATAAGTACCTTTGTAAACAAGGCTGAAGTCATAAGGTCAGCAAAGATAGTATTCGGTACTATTGCTATTGGAAGACTTGAGAGTGAAATGGAAGGTTCTCTCTTAATTTCTGCTCAATCGGCTAATGAACTTTTAAATATCAACAATGTAGAGGCATCCTTTGTACTAACCAATATAGGAAATAAGATTCATATTTCCGGCAGATCCATTGGAAATATTAGCGTACAGCTAATAATGGAAAGAATGGGTGGAGGAGGTCATCTTACTAGTGCAGGAACTCAGCTTTCCAATGTGAATATGGATGAGGCAGAGGAGTTATTGAAAGAAAACATAGATAAATATCTTAAGGAAGGTGTAAAAGAATGAAAGTAATATTATTAAAGGAAGTTAAAGGATTAGGAAAGGAAGGAGATTTAGTTAATTCAAAAGATGGTTATGCTAGAAATTTCTTGTTTCCTAAAAACCTTGCAATAGAAGGAACCCCAGCTAACCTTAAGAAGTGGGAAGAGAGCAATAAGCTAAAGGAAGCAAAAAGACAAGAAGAGATCAAGGAAGCAAATGCTCTAAAAGATAGAATTGAAAAGCTTACAGTTGAGATAAAGGCTAAGGGAGGCTCAGCTGGAAAACTATTTGGGTCAATTACATCTCAAGACATTGCAGCTGCATTAAATGCACAAGCAAAGATAGATGTAGATAAAAGAAAGATTGAGTTAAAAGATACTATTAAAACAACTGGTCTTAAAGAGGTAGAGGTTAAACTTTATCCTGAAATATCAGCAAAGCTGAAAGTGAATATTACTGTAGAATAGGGAAATAAAGGTGGGTTTTAGATGGATGGATTCATAGGCCGTATTCCTCCTCATAGTATAGAGGCTGAGCAGTCGGTACTAGGTGCCATGATGGTGAATAAAGAAGCTATCAATACGGCAGTAGAAATAATTAGACCAGATGATTTTTATAAGCAAGTTAATAAGGAGATATTTGAAGCCATACTAGGACTTTTTAATAGAAATGAGCCAGTGGATTTAATAACTCTAAGCGAAGAGTTAAAAAGGAGAGGGACCCTGGATAATGTCGGGGGTATTACTTATATTGCTAATCTCTCCAGTAGTGTTGCAACTACAGCAAATGTTAAGTACTACTGTAAGATAGTTGAAGAGAAGTCCATATTAAGAAGGCTCATATCCTCCTCTGATGAGATAATTGCCAAGGCATATGAAGATAACGAAGATATTAATGCTATAATTGAAAAGGCTGAAAAGAACATATTTGATATAACACAGGGTTCTCATAAAGAAGGATTTTCTCCAATTAACGAAGTCCTCCTATCAAGCTTCGCTCAGATAGAGGAGAGGGCAGCCAATAAGGGAACCTTAACAGGTCTTACTACAGGCTTTATAGATTTGGATAATAAGCTTTCTGGACTTCAAAAGTCTGACCTGGTTCTGCTTGCAGCGAGACCTTCCATGGGTAAGACTGCCTTTGGAATAAATATTGCAACTAACGCAGCAGTAAAGGCTGGAGCAAAAGTTGCTATATTTTCTCTAGAGATGTCAAAGGAGCAGCTAGTACAGAGAATGATAAGCGCTACTTCTCACGTTGATTTACAAAAGATAATTAGTGGTAATCTAGTTGATAATGAATGGATGCAAGTAGTAAACTCCATGGGTCCATTATCACAAATTAATGTATTTATAGATGATACAGCTGGCATCTCCCTAATGGAAATGAAGGCAAAGTGCAGAAGACTTAAAATAGAAAAAGGACTGGACATGGTTCTAATCGACTATTTACAGCTGATGCAGCTAGATGGTCATACTGAAAGTAGACAGCAAGAAATATCTGCAATCTCAAGAGGACTTAAGGGTTTAGCTAAGGAAATGGAATGCCCTGTAATAGCATTGTCTCAGCTTTCACGTGCTCCAGAACTTAGAGCAGACCATAGACCTATACTTTCTGACCTTAGAGAGTCTGGAGCTATAGAGCAGGATGCAGACGTTGTAATGTTCTTATATAGAGATGAGTACTATAACCAGGAATCAGAAAAGAAGAATATTGGTGAGGTAATCATAGCAAAACACAGAAATGGTCCTACAGGAAATATTGAACTAGTATGGAAAGGCGAATATACTAAGTTCTTAAATAAGGAAAATTATTTGTCCTAAATTAGACAAGTGATGAATTTCGCCTAGTATGTTTATCTAGTGAATTGTGAATTAAAAAATGGCTTCGTTAGAAGCTATTTTTCTTTGGAGGAAGATATGGAGATAAGGGGTAAAAAAACCATAATAAGACCATTAGAGCTAGAGCATGCATTTCGGATGAGACTTTGGGGATTTCATGAGAATCCTCTTATTGCTGACTACAATTTTCCCGTAATCAGTGATGAGGAAATTATTAGTTGGTATAAGAATAAGTCAAGAAAGTGGAACAATAAGTATTTTGGGATATTTGATTTTAATGATAACTTTATTGGATATCTAGGAATAAAGGATATAAAGCTTATTAAGAAGGAATCTTATTTGGGTCTAGTTTTTGACCCTAACTTTGTTAGTAAGGGGTTTGGAACAGATGCCTTGAGCACATTTCTAAAATATTACTTCACTGAGTTAGGAATGAAGAGAATGTATCTTGAAGTAGCTGAATTCAATAAAAGAGCATATAAGCTATACCAAAATATGGGATTCAAACCAGATGGATATTATTTAGATGAATTCTTCGATCAAAGGCTTGATTTAAATAATTCTTATTATTTAGAAGCAGAATCTTCTTTTGTAATAAGTCATAATAAGATATATAATTATATATATAGAATGAGATTGGACAAGGATGATTTTAAAAGGATTTAGGAGTTGAAACTATGAGCTTTACCCTTGAAACAACCGACATGGATTTAGGAGATACTCCTATTGAGAATATATTTATAAACGATTTTATGCCCATGGCTAATGGAACCTATGTAAAGGTCTATCTTCTAGGTTTTAAATATGCCCATGATAAAGACGAAAAAATCGAGGTAACAAATACAACGATTGCTAAGCATTTGGATATTCCTCTTGAAGATGTTTTAAGAGCCTGGGATTTTTGGGAAGAAAAAGGGATTATAGTTAAAGAGAACAGCAATCAGATAAATTATAAAGTGAGATTTTTAAATCTAAAGCAGCTATATATAAAAAATAATATTGGCTTAATCAATCAAAATCAGAAACAAGAGCCAGATAGGGATTCTAAATTTAGTACTAAAGACCTAATAGAGGCTAATCAGATGCCCGTAATAAATAGTATGTTTAACTCCATTGACTATATAATGAGGAGACAAACTTCACCTGCTGAGAAGAAGTTAATACTTGAATGGATTCATGAATATAATATGAACCCGGATGTTATCGAAAAAGCATTTTATTATTCCTCTGAGAAGAGAGGTATAAGAAAGATGAACTATGTGGAGGGAATAATTAAAAACTGGTATAGCGAGGGTTTAACAACGCTAGAATCTATAATGGAGAAGATGAAGTCAGAGGATGAAACCTTCTATAATGAGCAACAGATAATGAAATCCCTTGGACTTCAAAATAGACCTATAAGGGATGAAGAGAAGAAGATTATAGAGAAGTGGTTTAATGAATATAGCTTTTCCTTAGAGATAATACTTGCAGGTTGTGAAACCGATAAGAATGCAAAGCCTAGCATTAGCTATGTGAATGGAACCTTAAGAAATTGGTTTGAAAAGGGCGTAAAGACTTTAGAAGACGTAGAGAAGCTAGAAAAACCAGTAACGAATAAGGAAGCTGTAAAAGGAAAGTCACAGCCTCAGGTGAAGAAATCACCGGTATATAAAAATAGATTTCATAATTTTGAGCAGAGATCTGATAAATACTCATCTGATGAGTTGGAAGCCATTGCTAAGAGAAAAAGAGAAGCTTATTCTAAGAAGCTAAAAGGAGAGGCTTAAGTATGAATAATGATATTTTAAGAGAAGTCTTCCTAGAATATGAAAGAAAAAGAGACAGACAGGAGAATGAGAGAAAAAAGCGAGTAGAGTATGTATATTCAAAGATTCCTGCAATAAAAAGAATAGACGAAGATATAGAAAAAACTAGCCTTTCCATGGCTAAGAAAATCCTAATAAATCCACAAAGTTATGAGGAAATAGTAGAGGAGACCAAGAAGGCTATTGAAGCATTGAAGATGGAAAAGGCTTATTTAATGACTGAGTCCAATATAGCTTCTGATTATATGGAGCTAAGATATGACTGTGATATATGTAAGGATAAGGCCTATTTAGAAAATGGAGAAAGGTGCAGCTGTCTAAAACAGGAACTGGCATCAAGAGCTTATAGAATGTCTAACTTAGGAAATATACTAAACAAGGAAAACTTTCAAACATTCAACATAGAAGTATTTAGCAACAATAAATTTCCTGGCGAAGATCTTACACCAAGGGAAAACATGATGGATATAGTAGGTATATCAGAGGGCTTTATAAGCAATTTCGAAGAGCAAAATAGTGAAAATCTACTATTCTATGGCACCACTGGGCTAGGAAAGACCTTTCTTTGTAACTGTATTGCTAAGGCACTTTTAGACAAGAACAAGATAGTAATATACCAAACTGCATTTACTATATTGGATATACTTGAAAGGCGTAAATTTGGAAAGAACCCTAATGAGGTTAATGACTATCAATATAATCTGCTATTTGAAGCAGACCTTTTAATAATAGATGATTTAGGCACTGAAGTTACCAATACCTTTACAAATGCAGAGATATTCAATATTGTAAATACTAGGATTATATCTGGTAAAAAAACAATTATATCTACAAATTTAACCCCAGGTGAGATTTCTGAGATTTATTCGGATAGAGTTTTCTCAAGAATATTATCAAGGTTTATTCCACTGAAATTCTATGGGAAGGATTTAAGATGGGAGTAAAAAACAGTCTTTAGCACAAATCTGACCTACCATCGATTTGAAAACTACGCAAATCGGGGTAGGTCATTAAAAAGAAGCTGTCTATCAGTAATGATTAGACAGCTTTTTTAATCTGTGTAGTTTTAATGGAACTTACGTTTTTAAGCTTTAACCTTTTAATGATTGATTTATATATTTCTATATTTCCTGAGGTGTTGATTTCCAATTTACCATTATCACCACTTCTTTCTAAGTGGTTTTCATAAAGATATGTTCTAATTGCTTTTGCCTGCTCAAACCCAGGGTCTATAAGTTTTATCTCTGGGGCTATTTCTGCAAAAATATCTCCTACTATTGGGAAATGAGTACAAGCTAAAACTAGATTGTAGATATCCCCTTTACTAAATAAGTTATCTAAGTGAGCAGTAATGACTCTTTTGATTTCATCTGAATCGAAATTACCTTTATCGATTAGAGCTGCAAGTTCTCTACTGCCTTCTACACTTATGCTTATATCGGGATTTCTTTCCTTCAAAAGTTTTTGATAAATCTCAGAATTTATAGTAAATTCAGTTGCAATTATCGATAGACTATAAGTATTCATCTTAATAATATGATCCACAGTAGGATGTATAATATCTATTATTGGAAATTTAAATTTATCTTTATAATCATCAATTAAGGTCGACATAGTATTACATGCTAAGGCTACAATTTTAACATTTTTCTTTTCCATGAAACGAAGTACTTCCATGGTTAAATTAAAAATCTCATCTTTATTACGATTACCGTAGGGTACATTAATATTGTCGCCAAAGTAGATTATATCTTCGCTTGGAATCAATTGTTGAAGTGACTTAACTACTGTAAGACCACCAATTCCTGAATCTATAACTCCGATTCCTCTGTCCATAGTCTCCCTCCTTGGCATGTGTTTTATTTGTAAACTTATTGTAGCATATTAGGAAAAGAAGTCAACAATAATTCCTCCTTTTTAAGTATCAAAGGTCATGATATAATGAGGTGAAGATAACCTCCCACCTCTATTGGATATAGGGATTAAGCCAAATAGATAGAGTGGTGTGATACTATATGGATAAGGGTGAAGAAAATGGAAGCCATAAAGAGAAGAGAGGAAGTTTTAGAAATACTTCAAAAATCCAACAAGGCTATAAAGGGAACAGACTTAGCGGAAAAATTTAAGGTAACTAGACAAATAATAGTACAGGACATAGCCATATTAAGGGCTAAAGGGATTGATATTCTAGCAACACCTCAAGGATATATAATCCCTCCTAAAACTGAAGGAACTATACTTAGAAAAACCATAATAGGCAGTCATAAGGGATATGACCAGATGGAGGAAGAGCTTAAAACAATTGTGGATTTAGGTGGTAGGATTGTGGATGTAATAGTGGATCATCCATTGTATGGAGAGATTAAAAGTTTTATAAATGTAGGATCAAGATATGAACTGGATGAGTTTATGAAGAATATAAGGGAAGCTAATGCCGAACCGTTATCATCTCTAACAGATGGACTTCATCTCCATACCATAGAGGTAAAAGATGAGAATACCTTTGAGTTGATTAAAAAAGCTTTAGGACAATAGAAAGATAGAAACGAGCAATTTAAAATTGTAAATCTGGAGGTGAATTATGGCTAAGAAAAGCGGTGGAGGATTACAAAATTATATAGTAAAAATCTTAAATGGAATGGCTTTAGGGTTATTTTCATCCCTTTTAATAGGCCTTATAATAAAGCAGATTGGTACTTTGTTTGGAATTGGAATCCTTGTGAATTTTGGAAGCATTGCCCAAAAGCTCATGGGTCCTGCTATAGGTGCAGGAGTTGCATATAGTGTTAATGCACCTCCTCTAGGAATATTTGCATCTGTTGTAGCAGGAACCATAGGAGCAGGTAGCATATCCTTTGATGGAGCAACTGCTATTATAAATATAGGAGAACCTGTAGGAGCTCTAATTGCATCCCTTGCGGGAGCAGAATTCTCCAAGCTTATAAGCGGAAAGACAAAGATGGATATAGTCCTTGTACCAAGTGCCACCATAATCGTGGGAGGGCTTATAGGAAATTATGTAGCCCCTTATATCTCAAGGCTTATGACATATATCGGAGAGTTTATAAATATGGCTACAGAATTACATCCAATACCTATGGGAATACTGGTATCAGTAGTAATGGGAGTGGTTTTGACACTTCCAATAAGCAGCGCAGCTTTGGCGATTTCACTGAAGCTTTCAGGTCTAGCAGCAGGAGCTGCAACTGTAGGTTGTGCAGCCAATATGATAGGCTTTGCAGTTTCTTCTTACAGGGAAAATGGATTTGGTGGACTAATCGCTCAAGGAATCGGAACATCAATGCTTCAGATATCAAATATAGTAAGAAACCCCTTAATATGGATACCTGCTATAGTAGCATCTGCTATATTGGGACCAATATCTACTTATGTATTCAAGATGAGTAGCAATAGCATAGGAGCAGGTATGGGAACCAGTGGACTAGTGGGACAGTTTGCCATGGTTGATGTTATGGGGGCTAGTCCAAGAACATTAATTTTAATACTCTTAATGCATTTTATATTACCTGCCATTATTTCTCTAGGAGTATCAAAATGGATGAGAAAAAAGGGCTGGATAAAATCGGGAGATATGAAACTGGGGCAATAAATTGGAAAGCTCTTGACAATAAAACTTCTAATGGTATAATTGGGATTAAATAAATTAAATATTTAGCAAAGATAGGAAGTAGTAAATAATAAAGCTTTTAAGAGAGTCAGCACTTGGTGGAAGCTGATAAGTCTAGTTATTGAATCCGTCCTAATGACCTAACCCAACGAATATGAGTTGAGTTGTTGATAGGTCAGATGCAGTCTAGCCAAATCTGTATGAACAAAGCGAGTAAACAGATTTTTGCTAAAGACAGCAGGAGCTAATAAACTACGAGTGAGCCATATGGCTAACTAGGGTGGTATCGCGGGTTAACTCTCGTCCCTTGACTTTTGGGATGGGAGTTTATTTTTTTAAGGAGGGCTATTATGTTAGATATCAAAAGAATTAGAGCAAATTCAGATGAAGTAGTTAAAGCATTAGAAAAAAGACATGGAAATTTTCCTATTCAAAAAGTACTTGAGCTAGATGAGAACAGGAGAAAGCTCCTTGTTCAGGTAGAAGAGATGAAAGCTGAACAAAATAGGGCTTCAAAGGAAGTTCCTCAGTTAAAGAAAGAAGGCAAAGACACAACTGAATTATTCAACAAGATGAAGGAGTTATCAGCTAAGTCAAAAGAACTAGATGATCAGGTTAAAGCAATAGATGAAGAACTTAAGGTAAGCCTTTTAAACATCCCTAATACTCCTCATGAATCAGTAGTAGAAGGAACAAGTGATGCAGATAACGTTGAGATGAGAAGATGGGGTACTCCAAGGGAATTTGGATTTGAGCCTAAAGCTCATTGGGATTTAGGAACAGACTTGGGAATCTTGGATTTTGAAAGGGCAGCAAAGATTTCAGGAGCAAGATTTAGTGTATTTAAAGGATATGGAGCTAAACTTGAAAGAGCAATCACAGCATTTATGCTAGATCTTCATACAACAGAGCATGGATATACAGAAATGTCTACTCCTTTCATGGTTAATAGAGATAGCATGATAGGTACAGGGCAGCTTCCAAAGTTTGCAGAAGATATGTTCCATGTACCAGCTAAGGACTTTTATCTTGTACCAACAGCAGAGGTTCCTCTAACCAATCTTTTAAGGGATGAAATAGTAGATGTTGAAGAATTGCCAATCTATTTTACTGCTTACACTCCTTGCTTTAGAGCAGAAGCAGGTTCAGCTGGAAGGGATACAAGAGGGCTAATAAGAAACCATCAATTTGATAAGGTTGAATTGGTTAAATTCTCAAAACCTGAGGATTCATATGAGGAATTAGAAAAATTAACTGCCAATGCTGAAAAGGTATTACAGCTGTTGGAAATCCCTTATAGAGTAGTAATGTTAAGTACAGGAGACCTAGGATTCTCATCAGCTAAGACATATGATATTGAAGTTTGGATGCCAAGCTATGGAAGATATGTAGAAATATCAAGCTGTAGTAATTTTGAGGACTACCAAGCAAGAAGAGCTAATTTAAGATACCGTAATGCAGAAGGAAAGGTAGAATACCTTCATACTCTTAATGGTTCAGGTCTTGCGGTAGGAAGGACTTTTGCAGCGATTCTAGAGAACTATCAACAAGAAGATGGAAGCATAGCGGTTCCAAAGGCGCTTCAAAAGTACCTTTACGGACTAGAAGTAATTAAATAGTAGTATTTAAGGGGGCCTTAGGGTTCCCTTTTATTATCTATCTAATTGGGAATAATATCTATTTAACTGGATAGAATAATTTAGATACGCTATCATGTTTGATTTAGAACTTTAAATATAGTAAAATAATACATAATATCTATCTGTTGAAGTTATGCTTCAAATTAAAGATAGGACTATATTAAAGGAGGTTAGGAGATATTAAAATGAAAAGATTTATATTATTAATCATTGTACTTAGTATAATTTTTTCTAACACCATATCCTTAGCTTCTATTGGGTTTGAGGACAAATCTAGAGCATATCTTTTAGCAGATTTTGATACTGGAGAGATACTCATTAGCCATAATATAGATGAAAAGTTGGAAATTGCTAGTATAACTAAGCTTTTATCCTATTATGTAGCTATGGATGCAGTTAAGGAAGGTAAGGCATCCCTTTCTGACAAGGTGATAATTAGTGAAGATGCTGTTAAATTAACTGGGAGCAGCTATAAGCTTCAAGCTGGAGAGATTATGACTTTAGATAAGCTTCTAAGGGCAGCTATTATCATATCTGGAAACGATGCTACTTATTCTGTGGCAAAGCATATAGCTGGAAGTGAAGAGAAATTTGTGGAGTTAATGAAGGAAAAGGTAAGTGCACTTGGATTGTCAAATGTAGAGCTTTATAATTCATCAGGGTTACCATTAACCAATAATGGCATACAAAACAAGATGACCACTAGAGATGTTTATAAAATAGTTAGAAGTCTTTTAAGTGCCCACCCTGAGGTTTTAGAAATATCTAGGATACCTTTTATAAGTGAGCCTACAAGAAAGTTTTTTGAAATGAATACCAATCCACTATTAAAGCTTGTAGAGGATGTAAATGGACTAAAAACAGGTTCTACCTTAAAAGCTGGTTATTGCTTCGTATCATCTATAAATATTAAGGGAGAGCTAAGAAAATCTGAAGATTTAAGGCTTATAGGGATAGTAATGGGCTCCAGAAGTTATGAGGATAGAACCTTGGTTAGCAAGGCTCTTTTGGAATATGGTAGAAGCAATTACTTAAACAAAATAATACTTCATAATGAGCTACCTATAGAAACATTGGAGTTCTCTAATGGTAATCCATCCAAGATTCAATTATATCCCGAAAAAGGATTTACAAAGCTTGTAAATAAAAACTCCGATATTAGGCTAGATATAAAGATTAAGGATGTATCAATCCCACTTAAATCCAATTCAAATTTAGGAACTGTGAAGGTTTATGAGGATGGTGTTGAAATATTTACCTCTTCCTTAGTAAATAAAGCCAGAGTAGTAGAAGCTGATTTGTTGACCAAAGTATTACAATTCTATGTAACTTTATTTAAAAATGCTGAAGCTATATACAACATGGACTAATTGCTTAATTGACATTCATAATAAATTATTGTAAAATAAAACGAGGTAAGGATATTTAGCACTTATTTTCTACCTTATTTAACTTAAATTGCGCCCGTAGCTCAGTCGGATAGAGCGGTGCCCTCCTAAGGCATGTGCGGAGGTTCGATTCCTCTCGGGTGCGCCACAATTTATCTTCCTTATTCAAAGGTGATTTTATGGATGAACTTTATATGAAAGAAGCGATAAATGAAGCTAAATCAAGCACCTACGAAGTACCAGTGGGTGCTATTATTGTTCATAGAGGAAAAATTATCGGTAGAGGTCATAATATGACTGAAACCAATAAAGACCCATTAGCTCATGCTGAGATTATGGCAATAAAAGAAGCTAGTGAATTTCTCGGAGGCTGGAGAATAATAGATTCTACAATGTATGTAACTCTGGAGCCCTGTGCCATGTGTGCGGGAGCTATAGTAAATTCCAGGATTGATAGATTGGTAATTGGAGCTATGGATTCCAAGAGGGGATGCTGTGGTTCTGTAGAAAATCTAGTAAATCATCCTAGCTTTAATCATAGAGTAGAGCTTATGTCTGGAGTGCTTGAAGAAGAATGCAGTAACTTGCTTAAGGATTTTTTCAAAAATTTAAGGGAAGGTAAGATTAGTAAAGAGTAGTTTAAATCTAAAAATCATTTATGGAGAAGTACCCAAGTGGCTGAAGGGTCCGCTCTCGAAAAGCGGTAGGTCGGGAAACTGGCGCGAGGGTTCAAATCCCTCCTTCTCCGCCAATATCAACACTTTTAGAGTGTTGATTTTTTTATGCTCAAATATCTTGTTGCTCACCTGTTGCCCAGATTTGGACAAAAGGTTTTATACAAATATCATTGTAGAACATAAAATTCATACTGAGGGTATATTTTTAAAAGAAGCTCTTGATTTGTTTAAAAGTAAAAAAACTCCCATACCTTTGAATTAAGTAAAGGTGTGGGAGTTGTATATCTTTAATACATTTATTTATGACTATTAAGTAATCTATCCTTGATAGTCCAAAGCTCTAATGAAAGGTCTACAATATATTCATGTGGCCTTTCAAATCTCTTTACTTCATCCCATAATAAATCTATTTGTTCTTTACAGTAATCTTTGATGTCATGGATGTCTGGGCTTTGATATATGGGTAATCCATTTTCGAATATCTTAACCAAAAGCTTCCTTGAGTAAAAATTCTCTACAGTTTTTTTCTTCCAAGTGAATAGTGGATGGAATATTTCATAAGGCTTTGAATTATCAATTTCTTCATCATGAAGAGTAACTACATCTGCAATGCACTTATTTGTTGCCTTATCATATAGTCTATGAATCTGTTTAAATCCAGGGGTAGTAATCTTACCAACGTTTTCGCTTAGTTTAATTTTTGGGACTATCTCATTATTATTTTCTACAGCAACAAGCTTATATACCCCCCCGAAGATAGGCTCTGATCTAGCCGTAATAAGTCTTTCTCCTACCCCGAAGGAATCTACCTTTGCATCTTGATTTAGTAAATCCCTAATAGTATATTCATCTAAGCTGCTCGAGGCGGTAATCAGACAATCATGGTATCCAGCTTCATCCAACATTTTCCTAGCCTCTTTGGAAAGATAGGCAATGTCTCCACTATCTAATCTTATGCCCTTTGGTCTGAATCCTGCCGGAACAACTACTTCATTAAAGCACTTTATTGCATTTGGAACTCCTGATTTTAAGGTGTTATATGTATCAACAAGAAGTACACATGAATCGGGATAGACCTTGGCATAGGCATTGAAAGCCTCTAGCTCTGAATCAAACATTTGAACCCAGCTATGTGCCATTGTACCAAGGGCAGGTATATCAAAGTCTCTATCTACTATGGTGTTGGCAGACCCTATACATCCACCTATATATGCTGCTCTAGCTCCAAGAATTGCTGCCTCATAACCCTGTGCCCTTCTTGAACCAAATTCCATTACAGGTCTTCCTTTAGCTGCTCTTACTATTCTATTGGATTTAGTGGCAATTAGTGACTGGTGGTTTATGGTAAGTAAAATCATTGTTTCTATTAGCTGTGCTTGTATAACAGGTCCCTTAACGATTAATAGGGGCTCTTGAGGGAATATAGGGGTTCCTTCAGGGATAGCCCAAACATCACAGTTAAACTGAAAATTTTTAAGATAAGTAATAAATTTTTCACTAAATAGTTTTTTGCTCTTAAAAAAAGCTATATCTTCTTCACTAAATTTTAGGTTTTTTAAATATTCTATAACTTGTTCAACCCCTGCCATTATGGCAAATCCACCAAGATCAGGAATAGTGCGAAAGTACATGTCAAAGTAAGTGATTTTATCTCCTAGTCCGTTTTCCAAGTAGCCATTTGCCATAGTAAACTCATAGTAGTCGGCAAGCATAGTTAAGTTACGTCTATCCTTCCAATCTAGTTTATTCATCTCAAATCCCCTTTATAAATTTAAGTTTTTTAAGTATTTAAGTATCAGCAGAAATTGCATAGCAATTTCATTACACAACTGAAACCAGGTGTTTGTATTAAAAAAACAGTTCATTTTATTATGCTTATTATATCCCTATATTTGGGATTTTACAATAAAATTAACTAATGAATAGTTAGTTGTAAGATTGGGATTGAACAAAAAATATTGAAGGGTAATTTCTTTACTTTCAGAAACTACCCTTCATTTAAAATAGGATGGTGTACAGCTACTCCAACAAGAAGATTTTGGTTCAATCACTTTATCCAATACTGTCATACACTCCTTTTTAAATTACAGTTGGGTTATATTATAACCTTGTAATTTAATTAGTATTTAGTTGTTGATTTTGTTACTTTGGAAATAATATACTTAATTCTTTACTACAATACTATTTGTTACTAAATATCTTACTGCTAATTTTACTACTAATCTTTTACTAACTATGGGTTAACTAATCAGGTTAAACCATGATTTTTGATTCATTGTAGCTTTGTTTCAGATACTAAATTCTACTCTTCAACTAATTCTAAACTTAAATCAACTTCAAAATTAAATCTTTGCTTAATTCAAATACTTGGTTAAACTAATCTTTAATTAATCTAAATCCTTTCATTTAATTAAACTACATTTAACTTCTACAGCTTTATCAGCTTTGTTACTTCAAGTTTATATTTTAGTTGGCAGTAGCTGCAACAATCCTATTTATTACCACTATATTCTATCTAATACCTTTATGAAGTATCAAATTAGTTTATAATGATTGTGTCTATATTATACCCAGATATTTTTATTTAAACACTAAATAATAAAAAAATCCTAAATATTTTTAATTATTTTTCCAATAACTTAAAATCTTTTAGTTGAGTATGTATTAATCTGGGGTATTTATCTTTTAAGTTTTGGAATTAACAGTTTAATCATATCTTTAATGGTCTCAATATTCTCGATTGATGTGCCGGATAGAAGTGTAAGTATATCTTTGGTTACTTCATCTATTTCGTCAGTAGGGTAATTATCCAGCTTTTCCATTATATAGGTATTCTCCATGTACTTTATATAACCCCTTAGTATAAAGTCTATAGAAACATTTAGGGTATCACAGATTTTAATTAAGCTATCTATACTCATATTTCGCTCATCTCGTTCAATTTGCCCTATGTAAAAGGTTGATAAACCAACTAATTCTGCAAAGGATTCCCTAGATAAACCAAGCTTTTCTCTTTTGTATCTGATTCTTGTACCGATGCTATTTAAGGACTCTAATTCGATAGTATTACTCATTAATATCCTTCCTTTCATATATTAACTATATATTCTCAATAGAAAATCCTAAATTAGCTTAAAGCCAATAATAATAGTTGGCAAATAGATATATTTTATTGACATATGGACATATGTTCGGTATAATCTCATCTTTGACAGTTAGAGAAAATAAAAATCCTGGAACCTAAGTATTC